>JABMMH010000037.1 GCA_013205645.1 Polaromonas sp.
AACCGCGTGACCTGCCGCGACTGGTTTCAGCTGAGCCTGAAAGAAGGCCTGACGGTGTTTCGCGACCAAGAGTTCTCGCAAGACCTCTGCCGCGAAGCGTCGGCCCGCGCCGTCAAACGCATTGAAGACGTGCGCGTGCTGCGCACGGCCCAGTTCCCCGAAGACGCCGGCCCCATGGCGCACCCGGTGCGCCCCGACAGCTACATCGAGATCAACAACTTCTACACCGTCACAATTTACGAAAAAGGCGCCGAAGTTGTCCGCATGATGCAGACCCTGGTGGGCCGCGACGGCTTTGCCAAAGGCATGACGCTCTACTTCGAACGCCACGACGGTCACGCCGTGACTTGCGACGACTTTGTACAAGCGCTGGCAGACGCCAACCCCAACTCCAAACTGGCGCAGTTGCTGCCGCAGTTCAAGCGCTGGTACAGCCAGGCCGGCACACCGCGCGTGCAGGCCGAAGGCCACTTTGATGCAGACGCACGCACCTACACACTGCAACTGTCGCAAAGCTGCCCCCCGACCACCGGCCAGAGCGTCAAAGAACCCTTTGTGATTCCGGTCGGCTTAGGTCTGCTCAGCGCCGAGGGCGCCGACTTGCCACTGCAACTTGTCGGCGAAGACAGCGGCGCGCCTGCACAGCGCACCTTGGTGCTGACGCAGCCAAGCGAGAGCTTCACCTTTGTCAACATCGACGTCGAACCCGTGCCGTCCATCTTGCGCGGCTTCACCGCACCGGTGGTGCTCGAGTTTGACTACAGCAACGCGCAACTGCTGCACCTGCTGGCCCACGACAGCGACGCCTTCAACCGTTGGGAAGCCGGCCAGCGATTGGCCATTCGCTTGGCGATCCAGTCGATCAACGACAGCGCCGATGCGGTCAGCCCGACGGCACTCGACGACAGCTACGTCGCCGCCATGCGCGCCGTGCTGCAGCATCCCACGCTGGACGCCGCCTTCAAAGAACTGGTGCTGACGCTGCCGTCCGAAACCTATCTGGCTGAGCAGCTTGACGTGGTTGACCCACAGCGCATTCATGCGGTGCGCGAGTCCATGCGTCTGCAGCTGGCCGTGGCGCTGACAACTGACTGGGCAGAGGCCTACGAGAGCTGCCACGACAACGGTGCATATTCGCCCGACCCACTGTCTTCCGGTCGCCGCGCACTCGCCGGCATGGCGCTGAAGAACCTCTGCCTGGCGGCACAAGCCTCTGGCGAGCCGGCTTGGCCCGAGCGCACGCTGCAAACCTTCACCCACGCCGGCAACATGACCGATCGCTTCAACGCGCTGTCGGCGCTGACCTCCAGCGGCCATGCCTTGGCCAACGTGGCACTGCAGCGTTTTCATGCGCTGTTCAAGGACGAAGCGCTGGTCATTGACAAATGGTTCAGCCTGCAAGCCGGTGCCACCGACCGCGCTGGCAATGTGCTGCCCGCAGTACGCCAGCTCATGAAGCACGCCGACTTCAGCTTGCGCAACCCGAACCGCGCCCGCAGTGTCATCAGCACCTTCTGCCAAGCCAACCCCGGCGCGTTTCACCGCGCCGACGCCGCCGGTTATGTGTTCTGGGCCGACCGCGTGATCGAGCTCGACGCCATGAACCCGCAAGTTGCGGCACGCTTGGCGCGTGCGCTGGACCGCTGGCAAAAACTCGCGGAACCCTACCGCAGTACCGCCCGCGAAGCCATCGCCCGCGTTGCGTCACGCTCAGGCTTGAGCAACGACGTGCGCGAAGTGGTTTCGCGCGCCTTGGCTGATTGATCAGGACAAACATGACTCAAAAAATATCCCTCACCCGCTACCTTGTTGAACAACAACGCTCTGCCGGGCACATCCCCGCGCAGCTGCGCTTGCTGATTGAAGTCGTCGCACGCGCCTGCAAAGGCATCAGCCAAGCCGTCAGCAAAGGCGCTTTGGGCGGCGAGAACAGCGTCATGGGCTCTGCCGGCAGCGAAAACGTGCAAGGCGAAGTGCAAAAAAAGCTCGACATCATCGCCAATGAAGTCCTGATCGAAGCCAATGAATGGGGCGGTCATTTAGCGGCCATGGCGTCTGAAGAAATGGACGACATCTACGTCGTGCCGAATCGCTACCCGCAAGGCGAATACCTGCTGCTGTTTGACCCACTCGACGGCTCCAGCAACATCGACATCAACGGCGGCATCGGCACCATCTTCAGCGTGCTCAAAAAGCCAGAAGGCAAGTCCGGCGTTGACCAACAAGACTTCTTGCAGCCAGGCCAACAGCAAGTGGCGGCGGGCTACTGCCTCTACGGTCCACAAACCACACTGGTGCTGACCGTCGGCGACGGCGTCGCCATGTTCACGCTCGACCGCGAGCAAGGCTCGTTTGTGCTGATCACAGAGAACGTGCAGATTCCAGAAGACACGCAAGAATTTGCCATTAACATGAGCAACATGCGCCACTGGGATGAGCCCGTCAAGCGCTACATCGACGAATGCCTGCAAGGCAAAGAAGGCCCACGTGGCAAAGACTTCAACATGCGTTGGGTTGCAGCGATGGTCGGCGACGTGCACCGCATTCTGACGCGCGGCGGCGTCTTTTTGTACCCCTGGGACAAACGCGAACCCGAAAAAGCCGGCAAGCTCCGCCTACTCTACGAAGCCAATCCCATGAGCTGGTTGGTCGAACAAGCCGGCGGCGCAGCGACCAATTGCAAGCAACGCATTCTGGACATTCAGCCCGACAAACTGCACCAACGCGTGAGCGTGGTGCTGGGCTCCAAGAACGAAGTCGAGCGGGTCACCGGCTACCACGCCGGGCTATAATCCCATCTTAGTGCCGCTTTAGCTCAGTTGGTAGAGCAGCTCCTTCGTAAGGAGAAGGTCGTCAGTTCGACTCCGACAAGTGGCACCAATCAACATCAAGGTTTGTTGCTATTCATTTAGCAGCAGACCTTTTTTGTTTTGGGGGTGATGTAGGCGATCTGTAACCAGCTTGCTCTAAATGCAGCTCTGCTTCAGGCGACATTCTGTTCACGAACTTGATCGAACGCAGAGGTCACGCAACCATTGTTGGCGCTGGCTGAACATGCATGGGCGTGGCCTTGAAACGCTGCGTTGTCTGCCAAATGTCATAGGCGCTTTGTTCTGCCAGCCATAACCGGGCCTCGCCGCCACGCCCCACACCTAGCCATGCCTCGATACGCAGGGCCTTTTCAGGCGAGATGGCAGAGCGGCTATTCAGCACACGGGACGCCACTGGGACGCCACTGATACACCTCTTCATAGCCTGTTTTTTGTGATGTCATTGGATCAGTTTTCAGTCGCATGTGCGCACCAAAACGAGTCACACGTTTGCGACATTCAACAAGAACGTTCCGACTAAAAGGTTGTTCTCTAAAGCATCACTTGCGAACTTTTTACGTAGCAGAATGAACACGTTGCTTAGAAAATTAAGTTAACAAATGCTCATAAATGATGCTTCTCAGAGATCCTTGAAATTCCTGACCAAAGCAAAACGCATGTCATTTAGCTTTACAACTACAAAGGGAAATCCAATGAAAAAAATTCTGATCGCAGCTGCTGTTGCAGCTTCATTCGTCGCACCTCAGGCGTTTGCACAGGCCAATGGATTCACCGGCTTCAGTGCTGGCGCCAACGTCAATGCGAACACGTCTTCTACGGAAGTGCGCAACGGTAGCAGCTCAATCGACATGGGCAAAAGCTCACAAGATGTGAGCTTGCAAGCCGCATATGGTTTCGCTTTGGGAAACAACTACGTTCTGGGTCTCGGTGCCACCTATGGCCTGGGTGACTTGAAGTATGGTTCGTCAGGCTCAGCTAACCTGAAAGGTAAAGACGCGTACTCCATTTATCTTGAGCCAGGCTACGCCTTCAGCAACTCAACCTTGGTCTATGCCAAGCTGGCCTACCTCGGCATGAAGGGTGAAGCCAATGGCCTCGGCAGCAGAGACTTTGATGGCGTTGGCTACGGCATCGGTGTTCGTCACAAGTTGAACTCCAACTTGTTTCTCCAAGGTGAGATTACACAGTCAGAGTACAGCAGCGAAACCATCGCGGGCACAAGGTTTGAACCCTCTGGAACCACCGGCACGGTGGGTATCGGCTACCAGTTCTAATCGAACCAAACGCCCATGAAAAAACCCGCTTCGGCGGGTTTTTTCATGGGAAAAATGTATCCACTCAAAGCGCCGACTGCATCGGTCAAGTTGCAGATAACCGCATCTTGACCATCTGCGGCATCTGCTCAAAAAGATAGGGCATCAGCCGCAAGGCCAGTTGCAGCTGGGTCTGCAAAAAATGCTGCATAGCGCCCACATCTTCCAATGCTTGATCTGCGCCGAGTTGCGGCAGCAGGTCTTTCGCCAAAGCCTCTGGTGACGCGTCTTGGGGCCGCTCCAGTGCAAGCGCCAAGACACCGAGTTGCCGCTGCAAGGTCGCTGCAGACGCCAGCAAACCGGCATCGACGTGACCGAAAACCAGTTCATCACGGTGCGCACCGATGGCTGAAATGTAGTTCAGCAGCGTGTGTGAATAAATCAAAAACCGGCCGCTGGCTTCTTTCTGAGCGCTGCCACCGCGCGACGGTTCTTTGAGCATGGCAGAGTAGGCGCTAGAGAGCGCTGCATCGGCGTTGTGGGCATTGCGGCGGGCCAGCCGATAGCTCAGGTTGTCTTGCTTACCTGCTTGGGCTTGGTATTGGGCCAAAATTTCATGCAGGTAAATGGCCTGTGTTCGCAGGGCGCGCGCCGCCAAGCCAGGCCACTGGCGAAACTGCCAATTGGGCAGCACCAGCCATGCCGCCAAGCCGGCGATCACAGAACCGACAACGGTGTCCAACAAGCGTGTCGGGATCACGCCCTGCCCCATACCCATCTGGTGAAAGCTAAGCAGCAGCAGCGCCGACACGGCGACCGTGGCCAACAAGTACCGGGTGTGGCGCGACCCTAAAAATACCGCCCCCAGCAACACAATCAAGGCCGACTGCATCAACGGCGTTGGAAAGAGTTGAATCAGCGCCCAACCCAAGCTCAAACCAAATGCCGTCCCTAGGGTGCGCTGCATGAGCCGTGTCAAAGTAGCGGCGTACTGCTGTTGGCTGACAAACAAAATAGTCAGCAAAATCCAATACCCGTGGGGATCGTTGGTGGTCAGCATGATGCAGAACCCGACCGCCAACGACACCACCAAACGTATGGCGTGTCGAAACAAGGGTGAACGTACTTGCAGCTGCGTCCGAATGCGAGTCCAAGCCTCCCGCAACGTGCCAGGCTGACGGTCCAGCAAACTTTGGTCCACACTGCCGTCGACTGGATCCACAGGCTTCAGCGCCCCAGCAAAAACGCTCGCCATGGCTGTCAGGTTGTTGCTCAGTGCGTTCAATGCCGGTAATGATCGGTGCGCGCCTGGCAATCCACCCAAGTGGTGAATAGCCGCATGCAAGTCTTCAATGGATCGTGCGGTGGCGCCTTGGTGAACCGGCTCAGCCTGCGCCCGAATAGCGACGGCAAAACGGAAGGCCTGCTCGCCCAACAAGTTTAAAACACGCTGACAGCGGTAAAGCGCATCGGAGTGAAAGAAAGCAGTGGATAAAACCTGGTAGTCCTCATGCGAAGAACTGGCGCGCTCATGAATATCTTGCGCCGCCAAATACTGCTGCATGGACAGCAACAACCAGCTGGGCGTTTGGCTCTGACTCAGCCGACTGAACAGGCTTTCTTTGGTGACATTCAAGGCGTCGACCACGCGGGCGTTATGCAAGACCAAAGCCATGCGGCGTTGAGCCAAGTCGACTTCACGGACTGGCTCCAGCAGCTGCGCTTTCAAGTGCAGGTATTGCCCCAACAGCGCATACAACTTCGACAAGCGATGGCGCACCGGCGCTTGCGGCATGACGGCCGACCAGAGCACCGACACCAAGCCATACCAAACTGCACCGGCCAGCATAAGCGGCGTGCTGGTGCCCACCTGCGAGTGGCCGGTTTGTGCCGCCAAAGCCGAATAAATAAACAAGACCATCGCCCCAAAAGCAATGGCGCGGTAACGCTCCCCCAAGGCTCCCAGCATGGTGAGCGTGAAGGCAGACACAAGCAACACCGCTAACAGCAGCGCAGGCCAAGGCAAGGTGAGCCAAACCGCCAATGCGACCAAGGTGAAGGCCACCATGGTGATGAGTTGCGCACGCAGGCGGCCCTGCCAGTTGTCGTCGGTTTCTGTCAAGGCGCTGGCAATGACACCCAGCAACACGGGCATCAGCTCGCCTTGCTGTTGCGACAACCAGTCAAAAATCAGAACACAGGTCAGCGCCACCAACGCACGAGCGCCACGCGTGTAGCCTTCATGGTTCTGGGTGCGTTGACGCGCGCGCCTCAAGCGTTCGTCAAGGCCTGTCAAGCTAAAGTAATTCATGTGATCCTAGATATGCAAGAAGCATACTCACACATGACGACGTTTGACGCCGTGGCTTGACGCGACAGCTTCGCGTTAAGGAATCAACTTTTCTGCTCGCAGCTGTGCAAACAAGCCGGTGAACGAATCTTCGGTCACTTGGTAGCCCGTGAAGCCGAGTTGGCGGCTGCGCATCATGTCGGTCATGACTTCGATCGGTCGGCCCAAATCCAAATCTGTGTGCCAAGCCGATGCCAGCTTTTTCAAGTCGGGCTCAACCAGTCCGTGCCGCTGCGCCATCTCGCGCCAGAGTGTCTCGTCGCCGGCCATCTCGGTTTCAAGCGGGCGAATCGTGCCGTCAAAGCCAGCCGCTTCAATGCCGAACCAGTTGGCCAAGCGGCCCCAGAGCCATTGCCAGCGGAACATGTCGCCGTTGACGAT
>JABMMH010000038.1 GCA_013205645.1 Polaromonas sp.
AATTCAAAAAGCGGGAAAACTGCTCCGGCAACGCCGGCTTCAGCCCTTTCAGGGCAGCCGACAACACCGGCGCACCTGTTGATTCTTGCCACCACAAACTGTCTTTGAGCGGCGTCATGTCAATCGCCACAGCGACTGCCAAGAGCAACACCAGACCACGCACCACGCCAAAGACAGCGCCAAGCACGCGGTCAACCGGACGCAGACCCACGGCCACCACCATTTTCCGCACCATGGACGCCAGCAAACCCGCCACAAACACGGCGGCGATAAAGGTCAGTACAAAGGCGACGGCATAGCGAATCGGCGGCGTGGCGGACGCCATCGGCAGCAGAGCGGCGACATCAGGCGCAAACCATTGCGCCACAAAAAAGGCGGCAACCCAACCCAACACAGACAACACCTCAAAGACCAAACCGCGCCAAAGGCCGACCAGCAGCGACAGCACAAGCACCGCCAGCAAGACCCAGTCAGTGGCCGTGATGGAAGCGATGCTGGCAATGGAAGGAGCGTCTGACAAATCCGGCCCTCAAGCTTACAAAGTGAGAATCGTCACAGGCAAACCCAGCGACTTGATCTTGCCGGCAACTTGCTCAGCCTCGGCCCGATTGGGGAAGGGACCGACACGGACGCGGGTGCGTTGACCGTCTTGGGTGTCCACCACTTGGGTGTAGGTTTTGAAGCCGGCTTTTTCAAGTTTGCTGCGCGCTTCACGTGCCTTCGCGGCCTCGGCGTAAGCACCGACCTGAACCACCATGCGGACATCCGCGGCGGCAGACGGCGGGGTTTTACCTTCAAGCAAGGCACGGGCGCGCGCACTGTCATCCACTTTGGGAGCGACTGGCGCCGGTGCTGCTGGGGCAGCAACGACGGGCGCGACTGCGGCGGCTGGCACTGGGGTCGGGTTGGCGGCGGGCTCTGCCTTGGGCGGTGTGCTCGGCTCAACCACTGCCGTCGACGCGGCTGGTGGGGTCTCGGTCTCCGCCATCGAAGCCGGCACAGGCTGCGGCGTGATGAGCGGTTTGACCGTGTTTTTATTCGGAATGTCGATGGCAATGTCGACCGGCACCGGCCGTGGCTGTGAGTCAAACAGCAGTGGAAAGCCCACCACGCCGATCAACACCAGCACGGCGGCGCCGATCAGCCGGTGTTTGGCCCGCTTGCGAATGATGTCAACGCTTTCGGACGATGCGTTGGCGCCGGCCTTGGCCTTGTTGGATTTAGAAGATTGACCGCCCCGGCGGAGGTTGAAAAACGACATGGTCGTGGTTGTGCTCGTTGGAGATCTGTTGAGGGGGTTGATTTAACCGGCCATGTGCTGCGCCGTCAGGCGGGGCAATCCGTCTTTCAAAACACCGCCCACGGTGTAGAAAGAACCGAAAACGACGATTCTATCAGTGGGCTTGGCCGCAGCGACGGCGGCGTCAAGCGCCTGCCGGGGCGATTCAAAGGTGGCTGAAGTGACGTCAGAACGCTTCTGCACAGCTTGCCAGCGGCTCTCCAAGTCGGCGCCGATTGCGGCACGCGGCGTTGGCAAATCGGTGAAATACCACTTATCCACCAAGGGATCGAGCCGGGCCAACATGGGGGCTAAGTCTTTATCGGCCATGGCGCCAAAAACAGCGTGGGTGCAGGGGTAAAAACCCATGGCATCAAGGTTTTCAGCCAGCGCTGCGACTGAATGCGGGTTGTGCGCCACGTCCAGCACCAGCGTCGGCTGGCCGGGCACAATTTGGAAGCGCCCCGGCAACTCAACCATCGACAAACCGACCCGCACCGCCTGCGCCGTCACCGGCAACAAGTCGCGCACGGCCGTCAAAGCGGCCAGCACGCCAGCAGCGTTGACCAATTGGTTGGCACCGCGCAGCGCCGGATAAGCCAGCCCCGAATAACGCCGGCCGCGACCAGCCCAGCCCCACTGCAGCTTGTCGCCCGAAAAATTGAAGTCATGGCCAAAGCGCCACAGGTCTGCCCCCAAGTCGGCGGCGGCTTGCAACACGCTTTGCGGTGGCACCGGGTCGCTCACCACGACCGGTTTGCCGGCGCGCATGATGCCGGCTTTTTCTCGGCCTATGCTTTCACGGTCGTTGCCGAGCAACTCCATGTGGTCTAGGTCGATACTGGTGATGACAGCGCAATCGGCGTCGATGATATTGATGGCGTCGAGTCGGCCGCCCAGCCCGACTTCCAAAATCGCCACATCCAGCGGGGCGTCGGCCAGCTGCTTCAAAAAGACCAAGGTGGTGAACTCAAAATAGCTCAGCGAAATCACGCCGGCACCATCTACCGCGTCAGCTTGCAGGCGGGCGCGCTCGACCGCCTTAAAAAACGGCAGCAAGGAGGCCGCACTAACAACATCACCGCGAATTCGGCCGCGTTCCTCAAAATGCACCAAATGCGGCGAGCTGTACACGCCGGTGCGGTAACCCGCCTCCAACAAAATCGCCTCCAGCATGGCGCAGGTCGAACCCTTGCCGTTCGTGCCAGCGACCGTGATGACCGGGCACTTGAAGGCCAAGCCCAGACGCTGCGCCACTTTGCGCACGCGTTCCAGCCCCATGTCGATGCCTTGAGGGTGAATTTGCTCGCAATAAGCCAGCCAGTCGTCGAGAGTCTTGAGATGTTCCATGTGGTCTGCATTGTCGCGCAAGCTGCGAAAATAGCCCGATGATCATCCTCTATGGCATCCCAAACTGCGACACCGTTAAAAAAGCCTGCACCTGGCTCACCGCCCAAGGACTGGCGCATGAATTCCACGACTTCAAGAAGGCCGGCATACCCGCTGACCGGCTAGCGGCTTGGGAATCTGAGCTGGGCTGGGAGAAGCTGCTGAACCGCAAGGGAACGACTTGGCGCAAGCTCGACCCGCAAGAACAAGCCGGCGCGGTCGACGCCGCCAGCGCGCAAGCCTTGATGCGAGCCCAACCCAGCCTGATCAAGCGGCCGGTGGTGGAATGGGGAAACCGCAGCACGGTTGGTTTTGACCCGGCCGTTTGGACGACGGGTCTTTGATTAGCAGCGTTTTTAACGTTTAGCGGCGTCTTTACCGTTTATTTACCCGGCTGCGGTCCACCCAAACGCGTCTGCTTCGTTACATTAATGTCGGCCACGCACTTATTTCAGACCGCGTGGTGCCAGCAATAGGACTTCGAACATGCGCTACACCCCGGCTAAATCAATCGCCCAATCATTCGTTTTGCCCGTTTTACTCACCGTCGGCGCGCTTGGCAGCATCAGTGCCCAAGCGCAAGAAATCCTCGCCCGCGTCATCACCAGCACCGCAGTGATCCAGCAAGTTGCTGTGCCGCGGCAGGTTTGCAACACGGCGGCGGTGGTCTCCGAAGCACCCAAAAGCGGTGCCGGCGCGGCCATCGGCGCCATCGCTGGCGGTGCGATGGGCAATGCCGTCGGCAACGGCAGCGGACGCGCGCTGGCCACCATGATCGGCTTGGTCGGCGGCGCGGTGGTCGGCAACAACGTCGAAGGTTCTAGAAACCAGACGCAAAACGTGCAGCAGTGCAGCACCCAGACCAGCTACGAGAACCGCACCATGCACTACGACGTGGTTTACGAATACGCCGACAAGCGCTACAGCATTCAGATGCTCAACGACCCAGGGCAGTACGTGCGCCTGTCGGTGACACCGGTCGGCGTCCTGCCGCCGCCTAACCACACGTCGATGCAGCCGCAGTCGTCGTACCAGCAGTACCAGCAACCCGCTCAGCAGACGGAAATCATGACGGGCGAGCCGCGCCAGAACCGGTATTGATAGGCACAGTCTTGACAGGTGATTTACCCGAGGCCGTGCACCAAGCTGCATGCGCTTCGCTACAGTTGATATCGGCCTCGCACTTAATTCAGACCGCGCGGCACTTCACAGAGGAGTTTCGACATGCGCAACACCGCGGCTAAAACCCAGGCGAGATCACTCGCCAAAATCGTCGCCAAAGTCATCGCTTTACCGGCGCTGGCGACTTTAGGCGTGCTTTTCGGCGTCAGCGCCCAGGCGCAAGACATTCTCGCTCGCGTCATCTCCAGCACCCCGGTGATCCAGCAAGTCGCTGTGCCGCGTCAGGTTTGCAGCACGGCGTCGGTCGTCTCAGAAGCACCGAACAGCGGTGCGGGCGCCGTCATGGGCGCTATCGCCGGCGGGGCCATGGGCAATGCCGTCGGCAACGGCAGCGGACGCGCGCTGGCCACCATGATCGGGCTGGTGGGCGGTGCGGTGGTTGGCAACAACGTTGAAGGACCACGAAGCCAGATGCAAAACGTGCAGCAGTGCGGCACGCAGACCAGCTACGAAAACCGCACCCTGCACTACGACGTCGTCTATGAATACGCCGACAAGCGTTACAACATTCAGATGCCGAACGACCCCGGCCAATACGTGCGCCTGCAAGTCACCCCGGTTGGTACCGTGCCGCCGGCAGCACCAGTTCAAACCTACCAACAATACCAACAGCCCAACGTCGTCTACAGCCAGCCGTCAACCGTCTATGTACAGCCCGCACCGACGGTGATTTACGCGCCGCCTTACTATCAGCAACCGTACTACGCACCGATCGGCATCTCTTTGGGCTTTGGTTACCGCGGTGGCTACGGTTACGGCGGCGGTTATGGTGGCGGTCACGGCGGCTACCGCGGCGGTCACGGCCACTGGCGTTAAAACCTTGAAATCTTCAGGCCATGACTGACAACGTCTGCGCTCACTCAAAAGCCCTCGCCCGAGGGCTTTTTTCTTGCCAGCAAGCCAACCCGCGGCGTGCCCTAAAATCTATTTTTACAGACCTCTCAGCCTTTATTTTTCAACACCCCATGACCACCGACACAATCGACAACATCAGCGTGACCACCCAAGCCAGCGTCTATTTCGACGGTAAGTGCGTCAGCCACGGCATCACCTTCGCTGACGGCACCAAAAAATCGGTCGGCGTGGTGCTGCCCGCGAACCTGACCTTCAACACCGGCGCGCCTGAGATCATGGAATGCGTCGCTGGCAGCTGCGAGTACCAACTCAAAGGCAGCGACGCCTGGGTCAAGTCGGCCCCTGGCGACAAATTCAGCGTGCCTGGCAACTCGTCATTCGATATTCGCGTGACCGAGCCCTACCACTACATCTGCCACTTCGGCTGATCTGAACAACACGCAACGAAACACGTCATGAGCACCATCCTCCAAAACCTTCCCATCGGCCAAAAAGTCGGTATCGCTTTTTCGGGCGGCCTCGACACCAGCGCGGCCCTGCACTGGATGAAACTCAAAGGCGCGATCCCCTACGCCTACACCGCCAACCTCGGCCAACCCGACGAGCCGGACTACGAAGACATTCCGCGCAAAGCCATGCAGTACGGCGCTGAAAAAGCCCGCCTGATCGATTGCCGCCGCCAACTCGCCACCGAAGGCATTGCCGCGCTGCAATGTGGCGCTTTTCATATTTCGACCGCAGGCGTGATGTACTTCAACACCACGCCACTCGGCCGCGCGGTCACCGGCACCATGCTGGTGGCAGCGATGAAACAAGACGACGTCAACATCTGGGGCGACGGCAGCACCTACAA
>JABMMH010000281.1 GCA_013205645.1 Polaromonas sp.
AAGCCATGTTGGCGCGTCGCATGGGCAAGCCCCGCATCATTGCTGAAACCGGCGCCGGCCAACACGGCGTGGCCACCGCCACCATTTGCGCGCGTTACGGCCTCGAATGCGTGGTCTACATGGGCAGCGAAGACATCAAGCGGCAAAGCCCCAACGTCTACCGCATGAAGCTGCTCGGCGCCACCGTGGTGCCAGTCGAGTCAGGCAGCAAGACGCTGAAAGACGCACTCAACGAAGCCATGCGCGACTGGGTCGCCAACGTTGACAACACTTTTTACATCATCGGCACGGTGGCCGGCCCGCACCCTTACCCGATGATGGTGCGTGATTTTCAGAGCGTCATCGGCGAAGAGTGCCTGACGCAAATGCCCGAGATGACCGGCGGCAAGCAGCCCGACGCGGTGCTCGCCTGTGTCGGCGGTGGCAGCAATGCCATGGGTATTTTTCACCCCTACATTAACCACGAAAACACCCGTTTAATCGGCGTTGAAGCCGCAGGCGAAGGCATGGACAGCGGCAAGCATTCAGCCTCCCTGCAACGCGGCTCACCCGGCGTGTTGCACGGCAACCGGACCTATGTGCTGCAAAACGAAGACGGCCAAGTGACCGAAACGCACAGCATCAGCGCCGGCCTAGATTACCCGGGCGTTGGCCCTGAGCACGCCTTTTTGAAAGACATTGGTCGCGCTGAATACGTCGGCATCACCGATGCCGAAGCGTTGTCGGCGTTTCACTACCTGTGCCGCACCGAAGGCATCATCCCAGCGCTCGAATCAGCCCATGCCGTGGCCTACGCCATGAAGCTGGCCAAGACCATGCGCGCCGACAAGTCGATTTTGGTCAACCTGTCAGGCCGCGGCGACAAAGACATCGGCACTGTGGCCGATTTGTCGAACGCCAGTTTTTACTGCCGACCCTCCTGTCAAGGTCAAGGCGTCAAAGGTGGCCCGGCCGGCGAACAAGTGATCGAGTTCAAGTCATGAGCCGCATTCAAGCCGTCATGAGCGCCCTGCTGGCGCAAAACCGCAAAGCCCTGATTCCTTACGTCACAGCCGGCTTCCCGTTCGCTGACATCACGCCCGCGTTGATGCACGGCATGGTCGCCGGCGGCGCAGATGTGATCGAGCTTGGTGTGCCGTTTTCAGACCCCAGCGCTGATGGCCCGGTGATCCAGAAAGCCGGCGACCGCGCCTTGGCTTTTGGCGTTGGTTTGGTTCAGGTGCTGGCCATGGTGCGCGAATTTCGCCGCAAGGACAACACAACGCCAGTCGTTCTGATGGGCTACGCCAATCCGATTGAGGCCTACAACCTCAAGCACGGTGCCAACAGCTTTGTGCGCGACGCAGCCGAGGCCGGCGTTGACGGAATGCTAATAGTCGACTACCCGCCTGAAGAATGCGTTGACTTCGCCGCCCAACTGCGCAGCCACAACATGGACCTGATCTTTTTGCTGGCCCCGACCAGCACGCCCGAACGCATGGCGCAGGTCGCCAAAGTGGCCAGCGGCTATGTTTATTACGTCTCGCTCAAAGGCGTGACAGGTTCCGGCGCTTTGGACTTGGGCGCCGTCGAAGCCATGTTGCCGCGCATTCGCGAGCACGTCAGTGTGCCGGTCGGTGTGGGTTTCGGCATCCGTGACGCCGCCACCGCCAAGGCCATCAGCCGTGTCGCCGACGCCGTGGTGATCGGCAGCAAGATCATTCAGCTCATCGACAAAGAACCGCGCGAGCAAGTGGTGCCGGTGGTGCAGACCTTCCTTAGCGAGATCCGCAGCGCGCTGGACGCATAATCCGGGTCAACCCCCATGCATTAAGGAGCTCCCATGAGCTGGCTAGAAAAACTACTACCCCCCAAAATCACGCCGACTGACCCGACCGAGCGCCGCAGCGTCCCTGAAGGACTGTGGATCAAATGTCCAAGTTGCGAGACCGTGCTGTACAAGAACGACCTCGAAAAGAACCAGAACGTCTGCCCGCAGTGCAGCCACCATCACCGCATGGGCGCGCGCGCACGGCTTGACGCCTTTCTCGACGCCGAAGGCCGTTACGAGCTCGGCCAAGAAGTGCTGCCGGTCGACGCCCTGAAATTCAAGGACAGCCGCAAGTACCCAGAACGCCTCAAAGAAGCGCTAGAGAACACCGGCGAAACCGACGCGCTGATCGTCATGGGCGGGGCGGTGCACAGCATTGGCGTGGTGGTGGCTTGCTTTGAATTTGACTTCATGGGCGGCAGCATGGGCAGCGTGGTGGGCGAGCGCTTTGTGCGCGGTGTGCATGCCGCCATTGAGCAAAAAGTGCCGTTCATTTGCTTCACTGCCACCGGCGGTGCGCGTATGCAAGAAGGCTTGCTGAGCCTGATGCAAATGGCCAAAACCAACGCATCCCTGACGCGCCTGTCCAAAAAAGGCCTGCCTTACATCAGCGTGTTGACCGACCCGACCATGGGCGGCGTCAGCGCCGGCTTCGCCTTTGTCGGC
>JABMMH010000282.1 GCA_013205645.1 Polaromonas sp.
AAAGACGATCCACAAAGTCGCTACATCAACGAACGCAGCCACGCCAACATCCAGAAAGACGGCACCTACAGCGTCATTCCGCGCATGTGGGGCGGCGAGACGACCTCCAGCGAATTGCGCCGCATAGCAGACGCTGTCGACAAGTACAAAATACCGACCGTCAAGGTCACTGGCGGCCAGCGGATTGACTTGCTGGGCGTCAAAAAAGAAGACCTGGTGAATGTCTGGAAAGACATCGGCATGCCGTCAGGCCACGCCTACGCCAAGGCGCTGCGCACGGTCAAGACCTGCGTGGGCAGCGAATGGTGCCGCATGGGCACGCAAGACAGCACCCAAATGGGCAAAGACTTAGAGCGCGCGATGTGGCGCATGTATGCACCGCACAAGGTCAAATTTGCGGTCAGCGGTTGCCCGCGCAATTGCGCTGAAGCGGGCATCAAAGACGTTGGCATCATCGGTGTCGACTCCGGCTGGGAGATGTACATCGCCGGCAACGGCGGCATCAAAACCGAAGTCGCGCACTTCTTCACCAAAGTCAAAACCGCCGCCGAAGTCCTCGAATACACCGGCGCGTTTTGCGAGCTGTACCGCCAAGAAGGCTGGTACTTGGAGCGCACCGTGCATTACGTCAACCGGGTTGGCCTCGACTACGTGAAGAAAAAAATCCTCGACGACCACGAAGGCCGCAAAGCGCTGTGGGAACGCCTGCAGTTCGCACTCGACGGCGAACCCGATCCTTGGTTTGACTTCAAGGAAGCTGAAGTCGACACACGTCAATTTGAAAAACTCTCACCAGCTTGAGCTCTGCTAGTCAAGTGCAAAGGAATTTGAAGCATGTCTGAATGGAAAAAAATCTGCCTCGTCACCGACATCCCGGTGCTCGGTTCGCGCCGTGTAGCCCGCGCCCAAGGCGTTGACGTGGCCGTGTTTCGCAACGACCAAGACGGTGTTTTTGCTTTGCTGGACCGTTGCCCGCACAAAGGCGGCCCTCTGAGTCAAGGCATTGTCTTTGGCACCAGCGTGGCCTGCCCACTGCACAACTGGACCATCGGTCTGGCCGACGGCTGCGCCAAGGCACCCGACGAAGGTTGCACCCCGAAGTTCAGCGTCAAGGTGACTGACGGCAGCGTGTTTCTGGACAGCGAAGAACTCGCCAGCCACGCCATCGACTTGCTCGCGCCTGTGGCCGGGCCGGGACATAAAACTGCGATCACCACCGCGGTTTGAGGTGTCACCCTCTAGCGTCATTAACGTCAACACGGTGCGTGAAACCAAGTCCACCTGCCCCTACTGCGGTGTGGGCTGCGGCGTCATCATCGAGTCGCAGGGCAACGAGATCACCGGCGTTCGGGGTGACCCGACGCATCCGGCCAACTTCGGCCGGCTGTGCACCAAGGGCTCAACCCTCGCGCTGACCGCTTCTGCGGTAGTGACGCGGCAAACACGCTTGTTGCAACCGATGCAGCGCAGCACGCGCGGCGGCGTGGCCGAAGTCGTCTCTTGGGACAGCGCGCTCGACCTTGCCAGCCAGCGCTTTGCGCAGATCATCAGCGAGCATGGCCCGGATGCAGTGGGGTTTTACATCTCCGGCCAGTTGCTGACGGAAGACTATTACGTCTTCAACAAACTCGTCAAAGGTTTGATCGGCACCAACAACGTCGACACCAATTCGCGCCTGTGCATGAGCAGCGCCGTGGCCGGTTACAAGCAAACGTTGGGTGCTGACGCGCCGCCCAATTGCTACGACGACGTCAACCATGCGCAGTGCATTTTCATCGTCGGCAGCAACACCGCTTACGCGCACCCGATATTGTTCAGGCGCATTGAAGACGCCAAAGCCGCCAACCCGGCGCTGAAGATTATTTTTTGTGATCCGCGCCGCACCGACACCGCCGAAATCGCCGACTTGTACTTGCCCATCCTGCCCGGCACCGATGTCTCGCTGTTCAACGGCTTGCTGCACATCATGTTGTGGGAAGGCTGGACGGACGCCGCCTACATTGCCGCGCACACCACGGGTTTTGAGGCGCTCAAAGCGACGGTTCGGGACTACACCCCCGAGCTGGTGTCGCAGACCTGCGGCATCAACAAAGAAGATTTGCTGACCGCCGCGCGCCTGTTCGCGACCTCTGCCGCCACACTCAGCCTGTACTGC
>JABMMH010000283.1 GCA_013205645.1 Polaromonas sp.
CAGCAGCACGACTGGTTTTGGCGGCGACAGCGCAGCTCAATTCTTCGCCGCGCATGGCTTGACAGACCCTGACTCCATTGAAAAAATCCGCGGCCGCACCGGCTATTACTCGGCCATGGTGCCCGACGTCCCGCGCAGCTTTACCCGTCTCATGGACGGCATGGATCTGCGCATTGCTGGCCGGCGTTGGCGTTGCATCAGCGGCTACGGCCATGCACCGGAACACATCGCGCTGTACTGTGATGACGCCACTTTGCCGGCGCCGGTGTTGATCGGTGGGGACATGATGCTGCCGCGCATTTCAACCAACATCAGCGTCTATGACACCGAGCCTGAGTCGAATCCGTTGGCGCTGTTTTTAGCGTCGATTGACAAGTTCAAGGCCCTCGCGCCCAACACCTTGACGCTGCCGTCCCATGGCAAACCGTTTGAAGGTCTGCACACGCGGATTCAGCAATTGCATGACCATCACCGTGACCGGCTTGAAGAAGTGATCGAAGCCTGCACCGCCAGTCCGTGCAACGCGGCGGACATTTTGCCGGTCATGTTCAAACGCACGCTGGACTTGCACCAGACCACCTTTGCCATGGGTGAGGCGATTGCGCACTTGCACTTGCTGTGGTTTGAAGGCCGCCTGCAGCGCCGCTTGAACGCTGATGGTATTTACAGGTTCAGCTGCTCAGAACAGCCTCGTTGACGCCCAGCCAATAGGCCTTCATGTGGCCGAGGTTGTCGGTGAAAGCCCGAAAGTCGACCGCTTTTTTGACGAAACCATTGGCACCGCTGCGGTAGCAAGCCACCATGTCGGAGTGTTCGCTGGAAGACGTCATGACGACCACCGGCACGAACTCGGTGAGCGGGTTGTCGCGCATTCGGCGCAGCACATCAACCCCTGAAATCTTTGGTAACTTCAAATCAAGCATCACCAAGTTGGGTTGCTTTTGAGTGTTGCGCCCCGCAAACGAGCCCAGACCCCAGAGGTAGTCAAGCGCGTCTGCGCCGTCGCGGGCGACAACGATTTCTGCCGTGACGCCTTGCTTTTGCAAGGTCAACACGGTCAACTCCAGATGATCTGGGTTGTCTTCAACAACGAGGATTTGTTTATCGTTCATGCAATCTTAAACGGCGCAAGACAGATGAAGGTGAAACTTCTGGAGCTTCTGTATGGGAAGTCGGTTGTACCACGAGCTTGGCCTCAGCGCTGAGCCAAGGTCACCACTTCGGAACAAGCTCATCCTTGAGCTGACCACGCAATTCTGCGTAGTCGGGCACGATGGCGCGAACAGTGTCCCAAAAACGCGGGCTGTGGTCCATCACGCGCAAATGGCTGAGCTCGTGCACCACGACGTAATCAATCACCGACAACTTGAAGTGAATCAACCGCCAATTCAGGCGTATCGAACCATCGGCACTGGCGCTGCCCCAGCGCGTACCGGCGCTGCTCAAACTCAGTCGGCGCCAGCTGACACCCAGCTGCGGGGCGTAATGATTGAGCCGCTCTTCGAACAACTGCTTGGCGTGTCGCATCAGCCAAGCCTGTGCGGCGTCGCGAATCTGCGTGGCCGACGCGTTGTGGGCCACACCCAGATGCAGCACTCGGCGCTGAAGCGCACCCTCTTGTGCCTCGTCATCTTGGCTGGGCTGATGGGTGGTCAGCTGCTCAGCCATGGCGGATCGCTGCTGGCGCGGGTCTAGCAACAGCACCAGCTCACCGCCCATGAAAGGCACCGTCGCGCCGTCTTGCCAGTCGACCCGGGCCGACTCCATGCGACTGTGGCGCTCACGCGTTTCTTGTAATTTCTTCAAAACCCAGCTGGCTTTTTCCTGCACAGCGCGGTCAATCTCTGCCAACGGCACCCATTTGGGCGCGCTCACGGACAAGCCTTCTGGCCCGACTGAAAAACCAATCGTGCGACGTTTCCCGCGCTTCAAGGCAAAGCCCACCAAGACGCCAGACAACAGTGCTTCGCGGCTGGCATCGGGATGGCGGGAGATGGCCGGTACCAGCGCCTGCGCCAAGGTTTGTGCGGGGAGCTGTTGAAGTTGTTGAAGCGGCTGCACAGGCTCGGGCTCTGGCGCAAACAAGTCAAGCGTTCGCTGGAAAAGCTTTAGCATTTTTTCAGTTGACCGGTCACAGGGCAGGCTTCAGGTCTTGATACGCGCCGACGCGTCTTCATGCGCATAGGCTTCGGGGTCAAGCCGGCGCATCTCGGCTTCAATCCAATTTTGCACCTCACGCATCAGCTCATCCGGCTTGCGGCCGATGCTGCTGATCGGCTTGCCAATCGAAATATCAACAATGCCCGGCCGCTTGATGAAAGCCTTGCGCGGCCAACATTTGGCTGAAGTCACTGCGACAGGGATTACCGGGGCGCCGGTCTCGATCGCTAGGCGCGTGCCGCCACTTTTGTAAACGCCTTGCTGGCCGCGCGCGATGCGCGTGCCTTCCGGGAACATGATGACCCAGACGCCCTGCTTCATCAGCCGACGACCTTGCTCAACCACTTTTGCAAACGCTTCTGTGCGCTTGCTGCGGTCAATGTGAATCATGTCCATTCGGGCCATGGCCCAGCCGAAAAACGGCACGTGCAACAACTCTTTCTTGAACACGTAGGCCAGCGGATGCGGCATCAACGCGACCATCGAAAAAGTTTCCCAGGTACTTTGGTGTTTGACCAAGAGCACGCAGGCGCTGGTCTCGCCCGTCGGTAAATTTTCCATGCCGGTGACGCGGTTCTGAATGCCCAGCAGCACGCTGCCGCTGTTGACTGTCAGGCGCAGCCAGCCGGCGCACATTTTGTAGATTTGAGTGCTGTTCAAAAACGGCGCGGCCACCATGACGGCAATGGCCCAAGG
>JABMMH010000007.1 GCA_013205645.1 Polaromonas sp.
CGCAACAACCTGGCGCAATTTGTCGCCGGACTCGACAACTGCGGCGCTGGTGCCGTGCGCTTTGTAGCTGGCGACGTGATCTCGCCAACCCAAACGCGGCCCTTCAAAGACGTGGTTCGACTGGCCTACGCCAACCGCATTCAATTGTGGAGCGACGGCTTCTACCGCACGCCCAAAATCCATTACGACAAAACCACCCTGACCGGTCGGCCGTTTTATTACTTCGCCTACGGTGCGGCCTGCACCGAAGTCGCCATCGACACGCTGACCGGCGAAAGCCGCGTGCTCAAAGTCGACATCCTGCATGACGTCGGCACCAGCATCAACCCGGCGATTGACATCGGGCAAATTGAAGGCGGCTTTATTCAAGGCATGGGTTGGCTGACCACCGAGCAACTGGTCTGGAACGACAAGGGCCAGCTCAGCACACACGCCCCCAGCACCTACAAAATACCCGCTACGGGCGACGTGCCCGAACACTTCAAGGTCGCGCTATGGCCTGAGGCCAACCGTGAAGACAACGTCTTTGGCAGCAAAGCCGTGGGCGAGCCGCCCCTCATGCTGGCCATCAGCGTGTATGAAGCCTTGAAGGACGCTGTGGCGGCAGCGCGGGGAGGCGCTCAAACAATCAGGTTGACGGCGCCGGCCACCGCAGAAAATGTGCTCGAGGCGCTTACAGCCTGAAGCCGTCATCCCGCAATCGGTGCGGCATGACGCCGTTGCCGGCCAGCGGCTTCAGGGCCAAGGCCGACCCGGCTGAAATAAGACGGGATCAGTGGGGACATGTCGGGCATGCATCGCAAAACCGCCTAGAAAATTTTTTCCACATACAAAATCAGTTGTGGGTAAAAAATAAACGGTTATTTACGCTAAAAAACCACTATCGATTCACAAGTTGGCACAGCTCATGCATAGTAGATTTCCGAACAGCGCCCGCTGATTCGCCCTTCACGTACAACAACAGGATCAACCATGAAAACCGTGTCTCGACTCACCACCCTCGCCGCCGTCTTGTTAGCCAGCTCAAGCGCTTTTGCCGCTGACTGGAGCAGCAACGCCATCACCTACAGCTACGTGCCGCACCAGTCAGAGCCTGGCGTGTCCGACAAAGTGGCGAAGAACATCATGACTTTCACGCACGTGAGCGGCGACAAGTTGGGCAGCAACTTGTTCAACATTGACTTGCTCAAGTCCGACAGTTCGGATCAGGCCAATCGCGGTGGTGGCGGAGCCCAAGAGTGGTACGGCTTTTACCAGCGCAACTTTTCCTTGAACGCCATGACTGGCAACAAAACCGGCTACGGTATCGCCAAAGACCTGAACCTGACCGCACGCGTCGACGCTGGCGCCAAAAACACTGAATTTGCACCTGCTCCCCGCAAGTTACGCTTGGGTATGTCCGCTGCGATGCCTGTGAGTGCTGGTTTTTGGGACATCGGTGTGGCGGCTTACAAAGAGACTAATCACAACGGTATTGTTGGTAAGGCCGTCTCGTTTGATGTGGCTCCGTCTCTGAGCTCGGCTTGGGCCATTCCTGTTGCGGGCATAGGTACTTTCGGCGGCTTCGCCAGCATCGTCGGCCCCAAAGGCAAGGACGGCTTTGGTGCGCAAACAGCCACTGAAACCTTGATTCGCGCCACTTTCATGTTTGACGTCATGGGGCCTAAAAGCGGTCTGACCGCTGGTGTCGGTGTTGAATACTGGAACAACAAGTTCGGCTGCAAAAACAGCCAGTCATTCAAAAAGGACTCTTGCACGTCCACCACCCCCCTCGTACTGGTGTCCTACGCCCTGTAATCAGTCTTCAAAGACTTGACAAAAGGCGGTCGGCGCTTTCGCTCAGACCGCCTTTTTCATGGACGTTTACAAAATCAAAATCGCCCGAAAGTCATTCACATTGGTATGCGTCGGCCCGGTGATGACCAAGTCACCCAGCAGCTCAAAGTAACCATAGGCGTCATTGCGATCCAAGTATTGGTCGATTTTCATGCCGACGGCTTGGGCCCGAGCAAGTGTGTCTGGCGCGACGTAGGCACCGGCGTTGTCTTCCAAGCCGTCGATGCCATCGGTGTCGGCCGCCAAGGCGTGAACGCCTGAATGGCCCTGCAAACCGAGGGCTAGGCCCAAACAAAATTCACCAGCCCGACCACCGCGACCCCGCATTTTTTCATCGGCACCCGCCGGCTGCGAACGCACCGTCACGGTGGTTTCACCACCACTCAAAATCACGCACGGTGCTGCAAACGGTTGGCCTTTTTGCTTGACCGCACGCGCCAGTGCCGCATGCACCTTGCCGACTTCGCGGGACTCGCCCTCCATCTCGTCACTCAGGATGTAGGCCGTCAAGCCGGCCGCGCGTGCCAGCTCGGCGGCCGCCTCCAGACTTTGCTGCGGCGTGGCAATCAGGTGGACTTCGTGACCATTGAAGACTGCGTCGCCGGGCTTGGGCGTTTCGAGCGCACCGCTTGCAAGATCGGCCCGCAAAGCTGGTGGCACCTCAATGGCGTAGCGCTGCAAGATCGCCAACGCGTCTGCGCAGGTGGTGGCATCGGGCACGGTCGGGCCGCTGGCGATGATGGACGGGTTGTCACCCGGCACGTCGCTGATGGTCAAGGTGACGACACGCGCCGGTGCGCAAGCGGCCGCCAGCCGCCCGCCTTTGATGCGAGACAGGTGTTTGCGCACGCAATTCATCTCGCTGATGTTGGCGCCACTGTTCAGCAATTCTTTGTTGATGCGCTGCTTGTCTAGCAGCGTCAAGCCGTCGGCTGGCAGCGTCAACAGCGCTGAACCACCGCCTGAAATCAGGCACAGCACCAGATCGTTTTCAGTCAAGCCCTGCACCATGGCCAAGATGCGTTCAGCAGCGGCCAGTCCGGCAGCATCAGGCACTGGGTGCGCTGCCTCGACGATCTCAATGCGCGATTTCAGCCCAACAGGGCGCGGTGGAATGTGCTGATAACGCGTGACCACCAGCCCTTCCAAGGGTGCGTCGGCGGGCCAGAGCGCCTCAACCGCCTGCGCCATAGAACCGCCCGCCTTGCCAGCGCCAATCACGATGGTGCGACCGCCGCTTTCAGGGCTGGGGGGTGAGGGCAAAAAAGCCGCCGTGTTGTGCAGCGGCAAGGCGCGCAGCACGGCAGCTTGGTAGAGGCTCAGCAGAAATTCACGCGGCTGGTCTTGTGGCGACGGAGTGGCACGGCTGGCGTGAATCTCGGAGATGGTCAAAGCAGTTCCAGTTTCAAGTGATTGAAAAAACTGCCCCCCAATAGCGACAGCAGCGCTTATTTTTTACCCAGTCCCAAACGCTGCGCACCTTCAATGTACAGCTTGATGCGGTCCTTCATGAAAGCGTCCATCTCCGCATTGCCGATGTTGACCAGCTCGAAACCGCTTTTGGCGGCCAACTCCTTCATCTCTGGGTCATTGTTCATCGCCATCCACATGTCAGCGATCTTTCTGCGGTTTTCAGGTGAAGTCGATTTTGGCACGCCAATGCCGCGGTAAGCACCGTCGACCCAGTCCACGCCGAGTTCACGAAAAGTCGGGACATCGGGCATCAGAGGGTGGCGTTTTTCCATGGCCACCGCCAGTGCTCGGACCTTGCTCCGATTGGCAATCGCAAACGGCGTGTAGGTCACCGCACCGTCGATCTGCGCACCGATCACGGCCAGCGCCATGTCGCCCGTGCCTTTGTAGGGAACGTAGGTGCTCTTGACGCCGAAGGCCGCATTCAGGCGTTCGTGGGCCGCATGGTTGGCCGAATTCAAACCCGAGCCACCGAGGCTCATTTTGCCGGGCTCTTTTTTGGCGGCAGCGATGAACTCTGCGAAGGTTTTGTAAGGGCTGCTCACCGGCACGATCAGCACGTCAGGCGTGTAATGAAACCAAAAAGCCGGCGTGATGTCGGCTGTCTTGTATTGCACTTGGCCTTCGATCGGCTGAAAAACAATGTGCGGTAAATTGATACCGACCACGTTCAATCCGTCGCCGGGCAAGCTGTTCATTTGCGCCCACATCAGACCACCGCCAGCACCCGCCTTGTACTGAACGATGGTTTCGATCGCAGCGCATTTTTTCTTCAGCACCATTTGCTGGTGACGCGCCGACAAATCGGATTCGCCGCCTGGCGGAAAAGCCTGCCAGTACTGCATGTTTCTTTCGGGGCAAGCGGGCATGGCGGGCGTCGTGGCGGTCGATTGAGCCATCACCGCTGGCGCTGCGGCGAGGCACACAACACCCATCAGGTGGCTGATATTGAACTGCATGAGATGTCTCCTTGGGTGGTTCTCGTGAATGTCACCGGCATCCTTGAGGATGCTCTTGTGGTTTTTCGATGACTTTAATCTTTAACAGGTGAAATTTTTAACAGCCCAGCTGGGCGGCTAGGTCGCCAAAATCATGCGCATTGATATCAAAGGCCTGCCCAAATGAGGTATCCACTTTTCCATTAGCACCAAATTCGAGAGGGCGCGCCACAAAGGCAGTGTGCAGACCCAAGTCTTTTGCGGCCTTCAGGTCGTATTTGTGACAGGCGACCATCATCACCTCCGACGGGAGAAGCCCCAAATACTTCAGTGCAAGGCCATAGGTGCGTGGATCAGGCTTGAAGGTTCCAGCCATCTCGGCCGCGAACACAGCATCCCATGGAAGATCACCATATTTCGAAATATTGACGACAGCGCTAACATCCGCATTTGACAGCGTAGCAATTTTGTAATTTTTCTTGATACGTCTCAGACCCTCGATAACGTCCGGCCAGGGCCGTATTTTTTGCCAACCAAAGTTCAATTCCGCACGCTCTCCTTCTGAAAAAAAAGCCAGCTTTTTTTGTGTCAGTAATTGGTCTAGCGCTTCGCGGTAAATCAGGTCTACAGAAGTCCAGGGGCGGGTGCCGGCTAGGACTTCGTCGAGCGCGGGGCGGTACAGGCCGCGCCAGTCATCAACAAAAGAGCCCCAGTCGAAATGGCCTTCGCGCCCACGGCCCAGCCGGATAGCTTCATCAATCAATGTACCCCTGAAGTCAGTGGCAGTGCCCTGAACATCGAAGATCAAGGCTTTGAGAGCAGGAAACTTTGCTAATGTCATTTTTGCTATTGAGATACGAATCATTTATTCGGTTTTAATACCGCGCTCTGCGATAAGTTTGCGCCAGAGTTTGATTTCTGCAGAAACAACAGCGCTGGTATCTGCTGGAGAACCACCGATGACCTCGGAGCCCTGGGTCAGCAAAGCTGCTTTCAACTCGGGATCAGCCAAGGCAACGGTTGCAGCCTTGAAAAGCGTATCAACTCTATCCTGCGGAGTAGCCACTGGAACGAACATGCCCACCCAAGCGTCGACGACATATGTGGGATAACCACTCTCAGCAACGGTCGGGACATTTGGCAACGCGCTCACACGGTCCTTGGTTGTCACAGCAATGGCTCGAAGGCGACCGGCTTTGACATGCGGGATTGCAGCTATAGCTGTGACCCAAACCGCGCCGACCTGCCCGCCAATAACGTCAACGACTGCAGCCCCACCACCACGATAAGGAATGTGCTGAAACTTGACATCACTCATAGATGACAGCAGCTCCGCGGCAAGATGGCCAGGTGTGCCCTGCCCACCGCTGGCATAGTTGCCCTCCGCAGGATTTTTCCTCACCCAGTCCAAGTATTCTTTTAAATTATTGGCTGGTATTTTCGGGTTTATCGCCAAGATTTGCGGGCCATTAGCCAGCAAGGTGACAGCCTTGAAATCTTTTTCAGTGTCGTAGGAAAGCTGCTTATACAAACCCGGATTAATCGAATGTGATGAAAGCGTGACCAATACGGTGTAACCATCTGCCGCTGATTTTGACACCACACCAGTACCTACAGTTCCTCCCGCACCTGCCCGGTTTTCAATGATGACGGGCTGTTTCATTACGCTGGAAAGACGCACACCAAACTGTCTAGCGATGGCGTCCGATGTACCGCCAGTAGAGTATGGGACCACGAATTTGATAGCTTGCGAAGGATAATTTTGAGCCATCACCGCAGGCGCTGCGGCGAGGCACACAACACCCATCAGGTGGCTGATCTTGAACTGCATGAGATGTCTCCTTGGGTGGTTCTCGTGAATGCTCAAGCTGCGCGCCGCTGTTCTGCGCTTAGCAGCTGACAAACCGCATCGGTCACTTGCGCGGTCGTGGCTTGGCCACCGAGGTCACGCGTGTGTAAGCGGACATCGGCCGTCACGGTCTCAATCGCCTGCATGAGTTGCGCAGCTTCTTGCACCAAGCCGAGGTGCTCGAGCATCATCACGCAGGACCAAAAAGTGCCGATCGGATTGGCCAGACCCAGACCCATGATGTCAAAAGCCGAGCCGTGAATCGGTTCAAACATAGACGGGTAGCGCCGCTCGGGGTCGATGTTGCCGGTGGGCGCAATGCCTAGGCTGCCGGCCAGCGCGGCGGCCAAGTCGCTCAGCACGTCAGCGTGCAGATTGGTGGCAACCAGCGTGTCCAGCGTGGCCGGGCGGTTGACCATGCGGGCGGTGCAGGCGTCGACCAGTTCTTTGTCCCACGTGACATCGGGGAACTCTTGGCTGATTTGGACAGCGATCTCGTCCCACATCACCATCGCATGACGCTGGGCGTTGGATTTGGTCACCACCGTCAGCAGCTTGCGGGGACGCGACTGAGCCAGTTTGAAAGCGAAACGCATGATGCGCTCGACACCGGCCCGCGTCAGAATCGACATGTCGGTAGCCACCTCAATCGGGTGCCCTTGGTGCACCCGGCCACCGACGCCGGCGTATTCGCCTTCCGAATTTTCGCGCACGATGACCCAGTTCAGGTCGTCAGCGCTGCAGCGTTTGAGCGGGCTGTCAATGCCGGGCAAGATGCGCGTCGGCCGCACGTTGGCGTACTGGTCAAAGCCTTGGCAAATCTTCAAGCGCAAGCCCCACAAAGTGATGTGGTCTGGGATGTGCGGGTCACCGGCGGAGCCAAACAAAATCGCGTCCATGGGTCTCAGCGCGTCTAGGCCGTCGGCCGGCATCATCACGCCATGCTGGCGGTAGTAGTCGCCGCCCCAGTCGAAACCGTGGAAGTCAAACTTGAACTTGTTTTGGGTCGCGGCCAGCGCTTGCAGCACGGTTTGCCCTGCGGGCACCACCTCTTTGCCAATGCCGTCGCCAGGAATACAGGCTATTTTGTAAATTTTCATGGCTTGACTTTAGCCATTGTTGAAAGCGCTTCAAGCGCTTAAAGTAATGTCATTGTTTACTTTGGAGTTATCAATGACTGTTTCGGCTGCGGCTTCATCTGAGATGGCTTTTTTCAGCGAACTGGTGCGCTGTGGCGGTTTTTCGCTGGCGGCGCGCGAACTGGGCGTGACGACCGCCGCCATCAGCAAGCGGCTGGCGCACTTGGAAGAACGGCTTGGCGTGCGCTTGCTGAACCGCACCACGCGCCGCACCAGCTTGAGCGCCGAGGGCGAAATTTATCTGGCCCATGCGCGTCGCATTCTGGCCGACATCAGCGACATGGAGCAATTGGTGTCGCAGGCGCACGCCATGCCGCAAGGCCTGTTACGCATCAACGCCACGCCGGGGTTCGGGCGCAGCCATGTCGCGCCGCTGATTTCGCGCTTCGTCAAACTACATGCAGAAGTCCAGGTGCAACTGCAGTTGACGGTCGATCCGCCGAGCTTGGCCGAAGACGCGTTTGATGTTTGCATTCGCTTTGGCGAGCCGCCTGACGCGCGCGTGATGGCCCGCAAGATCGCACCCAACCGGCGACTGCTATGCGCCTCACCGGCTTACTTGGCAGTGCACGGCGCGCCCAAGGTGCCGGGCGACCTGACGCGGCACAACTGTCTGGGCATCCGCCAAGGCGACGATGCCTATGGCAGCTGGCGGCTGACGTCAGGCAAGCGCACGGAAACCGTCAAGGTGCGCGGCAACCTCAGCACCACCGACGGCGAAATCGCCGTCGACTGGGCGCTGGACGGCCACGGCATCCTCATGCGTGCGGAATGGGACATCGCCAAATACGTCCGCAGCGGCCGTTTGGTACAGGTGCTGGAAGGCTATGAAACGCCGCCGGCCGACATCCATCTGGTCTATCCGCAACGGCTGCAAATGTCAGCAAGGTTGCGGGCTTTTGTGGATTTCAGCGCCAAACATTTTGAAAAATCATCGACGCTGGCGGCGGGGCTGGTCACACGTTGGTGAACTCAAGCCGACTGACTCAGCGCCCATTCGCGCAAGGCCTCGGCGAACTCCAACACCGCCGGCGAGTTGTTGTCGGTGCGCCTTAGCAGGTAGACATCGCCGCTGACGCCGGCGGCCTGAAGTTCGCCTTTGAGCTGACACAGCACCACCGCGCCTTCGCGCAAGCGCACCAGTGACGCCGGCACCAAAGAGACACCCAGGCCGGCCGCCACCAAGTTCAGCACGGCCGGAATCTCCACCACTTGCTGCACGATGCGTGGCGCAAAGCCCGCTTGCACGCAGGCGTCAAAAACACTTTGCGCAAAGGCCGACGACTCCAGCCGCAAAAACACAAAGTCCTCGTGTTTGAGTTCCGCCAGACGAATCCGTTTGCGTCCAGCCAAGGCGTGGCCCAGCGGTAAGGCGCAGACCAGCGGGTCGCGCCAGAGCAGGGTCGACGCCAATTCGCCATCACTTGGCGCGCTGCGCGACACGCTCAGGTCCAGTTGCCCTTCACGCAAAGCCTGCACATGGTCTGCCGGTCGCATTTCTTGCAGCACCACTTTGACACCGGGCCGGCGTTCGCGGAACTGCTTGATGAAACTCGGGAACGGTCCCAAAAAGTGTGACCCCGCCAAGCCGACCTGCACGCGTCCCTCGACCCCTTCGGCAACGCGCCGCACATGGCTGCGCGCGTCTTCAATGCGCTCAAGTACAGCGCGCGCATGCGGCAGCAAGGCCTTGCCAGCTTCGCTGAGTTCAACGCTGCGGCTGGTCCGGTTGAACAGCCGCGCACCCAGCTCGGCCTCCAGATTGGCAATTTGATAACTCAAAGGCGGCTGCGAGACGTGCAGCTTTTGCGCCGCCCGGGTGAAGCTAAGCTCACTGGCCAGCACCGTGAAATAGCGCAACTGTCGAAGGTCCATGATTCATCCAATACGGGTATAGATCAATCCATATTATGTATTTGCGCGTATCAATCAAGACGCCGAAGATCGGGCAACTTCAACACCCTGACACCAACTGAAAGCAATGCATGAGCCGTTCATACCGCGTGGGACTGATTGTTCCGAGTTCCAACACCACCATGGAAACCGAGATTCCAGCCATGCTGCACGCCCGCGAATTGGTGCTGCCGGAGCGCTTCACCTTTCACTCCAGCCGCATGCGCATGAAGGAAGTCACCAAAGCCGAACTCGAAGCGATGGACCGCGACTCTGACCGCTGCGCACTGGAACTCTCGGACGCCCGCATGGACACCATGGGCTACGCCTGCCTGGTGGCCATCATGAGCATGGGCAAGGGCTACCACCGCGAATCGCAACGCCGGCTGCAAGAAGTCACGGCCGCCAACGGCGGGCCGACCTCGGTCACCACCAGCGCCGGCGCTTTGGTCGAAGGCCTGCAAGCGCTGGGCGCCAAGCGCGTGTCGATCATTGCGCCTTACATGAAACCGCTGACGCGCTTGGTGATTGACTACCTTGAGCACGAAGGCATTGAAGTGGTCGACAGCATTTCGCTGGAAATCCCGAACAATTTGGAAGTCGGTGCACGTGACCCGAAAGCACCGGCCGAGCTGTACAAACAGCTCAATATCAAAGGCGTGGACGCCATCGTGGCCTCAGCCTGCGTGCAGATGCCGTCGCTGGCCGCCGTGCCGATGATCGAGCAAGCCAGCGGTCTGCCGGTGGTCTCTAGCGCGGTCTGCACCACTTGGGCCTTGCTTAAAAATCTCGGCTTAGAGCGCCGCGTGCCCAACGCCGGTACGCTACTCTCCGGCAAATATTAAAAATTTCAATCGCTTCCAAACAATTTCAAACGAGAGACAACCATGACTCAAAAGAGACACTTCATTCGCCAGACCGCCTTGGCCGGCTGCGCCCTGCTGCTCAGCGGCGCCGTGATAGCGCAAGCGTACCCAAGCCGCCCCATCACGCTGGTGGTGCCGAATCCACCCGGCGGCTTTGTCGATGCATCTGCCCGCCTGATCAGCGACCCGCTGTCGCGCGTGATGAGCCAAACCGTCATCGTAGACAACAAAGGCGGTGGTAGCGGCAACGTGGCTTACGGCCAAGTCGCCCGCGCCCGTCCTGACGGCTACACGCTGCTGACGTCATACTCGGCGTACCACGTCGGCAACCCGGCGCTGTCGCAAAAGCTGCCTTGGGCACAAAAAGACCTGACGCCTGTGGCCCTCATCACCGTCGCCACCAACATCATCGCCGTGCACCCGTCGGTGCCAGCCAACAACCTCAGTGAATTCATCGGCTACCTCAAAACCAACCCCGGCAAGCTGAGCTACGCCTCGCAAGGCAATGGCTCGCTCTCGCACATTGGCACTGAGATGTTCAAGATGCAGACTGGCACCAGCATGGTTCACATTCCTTACCGTGGCTCTGGTCCAGCCGTGCAAGACGTGTTGTCTGGCCAAGTGCAGGTCTTCATCAGCACGCCACCGTCTTTGATGAGCCATGTGCAAGTAGGAACGCTCAAGGGCTTGGCGGTGACCAGCAAAACCCGTCACCCCGGCGTTCCAAAAGTGCCGACGACGACCGAAGCCGGCCTGAAAGGCTTTGAACTTGAAGCTTGGGTGGGCATCTTCGCGCCGGCGGGCACGCCGCCTGACGTGGTTGCCAAACTGACGACCTCGATCAAGCAAGCGCTGGAATTGCCAGAAACTAAAACCCGCGCCAGCGCCGCCGGCATTGATCTGCGCTACCAGCCACCAGCAGAGTTGGACGCACTGGTGAAACGTGAAACCGAGTTCTGGGCCAAGACCATCAAGGCAGCCGGCATCACCGCAGACTGAGCCCATGACGCCGAGGATAGATTCTTTTTTCAGGCCCCGCAAGACTTCATAAAAATTCAACAGGAGACAAAAATGCCCCGCTACGCACTCATGGTCAACGGTAAAAAGCAAAATGTTGAGGCCGATGCCGACACGCCGCTTTTGTATGTATTGCGAGATAACCTAGCCCTCAACGGACCCAAGTTCGGTTGCGGTCTGGGTCAATGCGGGGCCTGCACGGTGCACGTCGACGGCGTGGCCACGCGCTCTTGCCTGTTGCCTGTCAGCGCGCTGGCCGGCAAGGCCGTGACAACGCTGGAAGGTCTGTTGGTGAATGGCCAGCCAGGCAAGCTGCAACAAGCTTTTATTGACGAGCAGGCCGTTCAGTGTGGCTACTGCATCAACGGCATGATCATGACCTCGGCGGCATTGCTCAAAAGCACGCCGAACCCGAGTGAGGGCGAAATCAAGAGCGCTTTGGCTGGCAATCTTTGCCGCTGCGGCACGCATCAACGCATCTGCGCTGCTGTCAAACGCGCAGCAACGACCTAAAGGAGCGCGACATGAACAACATCGCAATCAACGCACAGATCAGCCGCCGCAGCCTGTTGAAAGCGGGTGCCGGCGCACTGATCGTCGGCTTCAGTGCCCACGCCACTTTGGCGCAGGCCAGCACCTCCGCCCTGCGCCCAGCCAAATCAGTCGCCAAAGATGTGGTCGATTCATTCTTGGTCATGGGTGCGGATGGAAAAATCACCATCTTCGTTGGCAAAGTCGACCTCGGCACCGGCACCAAAACTGCGCTGGCCCAAATGGCTGCTGACGAACTCGATGTCGCTTTTGAGCGCATTGACATGGTCATGGGCGACACCGCCACCACCCCCGACCAATGGATCACCGGTGCCAATTTGACGATTGCCCAAGGCGGCGGCGAATTGCGCCGCGCCTGCGCCACCGCCCGCGCCGCATTGTTGGCGCGTGCCGCAACACAACTGAACGTTGCCGTGTCGGAGCTGAGCGTGAGCCAAGGCTTGGTAAGCGTCAAGGCGAATCCGGCCAAGAACATCTCTTACAGCGCGTTGATGCAAGCTTCGACTGCTTTTGATTTGAAGATCGACCCCAAGGCAGCGCTCAAACCAGCTTCCGAATACCGGGTCGTCGGTCTGTCGATCCCGCGCGTCGACATTCCGGCCAAAGTCGCAGCTACTTTCCCGTACGTGCATGACCTGCGCCTGCCCGGCATGCTGCACGCCCGCGTGATCCGGCCCGAAGACGCCGGCGCCAAGCTGCTGACTGTCGACGACAGCGCGGCACGCAAGATCAGCGGTTTCATTCAGACCGTGCGCAAAGGCAACTTCTTGGCTGTCATCGCGAAAACCGAGTGGGCTGCCGTCAAAGCGGCGCGCGCGCTCAAGCCGAGTTGGTCGGCCGGCACCGGCCTGCCCGATCAAGCCACTGTTTTTGATTACTGGCGTGCACAACCCTTGGCCAAGGAAGAGGCGACACAAAAAGTCGGCGACGCCCCTGCCGCCCTGAGCACCAGCGTGCGCAAGGTCAAGGCCAGTTACGAGTTTGCGGTGCAAACCCACGCCTCCATCGGCCCGTCATGCGCCGTGGCCGACTTCAGCGCCGGCAAGCTGGTGGTTTGGTCGCCGTCACAGGCGACCCACTCAATGCAAAGCGAGCTGGCCAGCGTCACCGGTCTGCCCTTCGACAGCGTGCGCGTGGTCTACCTCGACGGCTCTGGCTGCTATGGTCGTAACGGCCACGAAGACGCCACTGCAGATGCGGCCTTGATTGCCACCCTGATTGGCAAGCCGGTGCGGGTGCAGTGGATGCGTGACGACGAAACTGCACGTGCGCCCAAAAGCCCGCCCAGAGCGATCGACATGGAAGGCGGTTTTGACGCCAGCGGCCAGTTGCAGGCTTGGTCGGCAGACTTTCACATCGCCGTCAACCACATCGTGGCTTTCAAACCGCTGGATTTCCCGCTGCTGGCGGCGACCGATGTGGGCTTGCCCAAGCCCGGCAATTGGGTCGGCTTTTTGTTCCAAAATGCAGGCGCGCCGTACGCGGTGCCCAACATTCGCGTCAACACGCGTCACATCGCCGAGACGTTTTTTCGTTCGGCTCACCTGCGCAGTCCGGGCCGGATCGAGAACTCCTTTGCCAATGAGTCCTTCATGGACGAGCTGGCCGCTGAGGCCAAGACCGACCCGGCCGAGTTCAGGCTCCAGTACCTCAAAGACCCGCGCGGCATCGCAGTGATCGAAGCGGTCATGAAGCGCGCTCAATGGGCCAAACGGGTGGGCACAAACCGAGCCGGTCAGTCAGGTGACAAAGTCAGCGGACGCGGCATCTCGTATGTCCGCTACAACAACACCACCACCTACGTGGCGGCTGTGGCCGAGGTCGAAGTCGACCGCAAAACCGGCGACGTGCAGGTCACGCGCGTGTGCGTGGCCCATGACTGCGGTCAGATCATCAACCCCGACGGCTTGGCGAACCAGATCGAAGGCGGCGTCATCCAGACCGTCAGCCGGACCCTGATGGAGCAAGTGCAGTGGGACCGTAAAAAGGTCACCAGCGTGGACTGGAACAGCTACCCGATCCTGCGCTTTCCAGCCGTGCCGAAGGTGGAGGTCGACATGATCAACCGTCCTGGCGAACCCTCTTGGGGCGCGGGCGAGCCGACCGCCACGGTGATTCCGGCCGCAGTGGCCAACGCCATTCATGACGCGATCGGGGCCCGACTCCGGTCGATTCCGATCACGCCGGACAAGGTGCTGGCGGCGCTGGCCAGTCTGAACAAAAAAGCCTGACGAAAGCCTGGAAAATCTGATCAGCGCACCGACGCACCACCTTCGAACCAGCGGCCCACCAAGGCTCGCTCGTCGTCGGTGATGCCGGTGGCGTTGTTCATCGGCATGATCTTGCTGACCACCACCTGCTGGTAAATCGCTTGCGCGTGCAATTGCACAGCCTCAGGCGAATCAACGCGCAGGTTCTTCATCTGAACCTGTTCGCCGTGGCACATGTAGCAGCGTTGCGCCAGCACCGGCTGAACCGTCTGGTAGCTGACCACCGCGGGCAACGCCGTTGCCGCCGCACGCGGTGCCGGCTTGAGCCAAACGATGGTGGCTAAAATCATGGCCACACCGACCAGCGCATAGGCCAGTGGGTTGCCGTTGCGACCGAGCTTGTAGCCATGGCGCAGCACAAAGAATTGACGAATCGCCGCGCCGGCGAACATCATCAAAATCAGCACCAGCCAATTTTTTGGATGGCTCCAGGTGAAGCTGTAATGGTTGCTGAGCATGGCGAACAGCACTGGCAGCGTGAAGTAGGTGTTGTGCACACTGCGTTGCTTGCCGCGCTGGCCGTGCACCGGGTCGACCGGCTCACCCGCCTTGATGCAGGCCACCACCGTGCGCTGGCCGGGAATGATCCAGAAAAACACATTGGCGCTCATGGCCGTGGCCATCATGGCGCCGACCAGCAAGAAAGCCGCGCGCCCGGCAAACAAATGGCAAGCCAACCAAGAGGCCGCGCACACCAGCAACAGCACGCCCACACCAACCAACGCGTCTGCATTTTTGCGCTGGCCCATGACGCGGCAAATACCGTCGTACAGCAGCCAAAAAATAACAAGAAATGAAAGCGCCGCTGCACCGGCTGCCACCGGAGACCAATCCATCAGCGATTTGTCAATCAGGTAGGTGCTGGCCTGCCACAGATAAGACAGCGTGAACAGCGCGATGCCGGTGAGCCAGGTGCTGTAGGCCTCCCAGTAAAACCAGTGCAAATGCGCCGGCATCTGCGGCGGCTTGACGGCGAACTTGACCGGGTGGTAAAAACCGCCGCCATGCACCGCCCAGAGCTCACCGCTGACGCCCTGCTTTTTCAGGTCTTCGTCCACTGGCGGTGTCAGGCTGGAGTCTAAAAAGACGAAATAAAAGGAGGAGCCAATCCAAGCGATGGCGGTGATCACGTGGACCCAACGCAGCAGCAGGTTGGCCCAGTCGAGAAGATAAGTTTCCATGGTGTTGATCTAGCAATCACCATGCCTTGGCTGCGAAACGACGTCGCACCAACCAGACATGGCTGTCGGTCTGCTCACCACTGCGGGCGCTGTAAGCAGCATGGACCGCGACACTGGAATGGATTCCGGCTCCGCTGCGGTCTTGCGAGATGGAGTGTATACAAAATTCACATCTTCCTACGTAGAACCCACGTCGAAAAGATGAGCTTCACACCCGAAAATTACATGTCTATTTGGTAAAGTTACATGTACGTACGGAAAATTCTGAATTTGGTTGGGCTGTGGCCAAGCGCAAAGCATGCGCCCGAGCCGCTGCATTTGATGAGTTTTACGCCGCTGGAAAATCAGCTCGCTTGGCCGTCGATGGCCGATGTGATTGGCGTCCTTCGTGCAAGCCAGTTCGTGAATCAGCTGAAGTACAAATGCAGGATGTTGCAGGCATCAGTAGCGCGACAGAACTTTCTGCACTACTTGTCGGCCAATGCTGTTTGGCACTCACTCTTCAACTTGAATCAGCGCTGTTATTACGTTCCGTTCAGGCTTTATTTAGACCGCCGCTGGTCGCAAAAAATGCGCTTCGAGCAATGCACCACAGACCTGCAAGTCGCCCAAGCCAAGTTTGGTTTGACGCTGGCTCAGCAACTGGTGGAGGGCCAGCGCGTCAGGCTCAGCGAGCAAGCTTCTTTCTCGGTTGACCTTGAACTCAACCGCATCAGTTTCCATGAGGGCTTTTGGTCCCTCTCTCTGAAAGACAGCCAAGGCCAAGCGCTGTTCAACATGAGCTTTGGTTTTTTGAGTCACCACTCAGTCCTGGTCGCCTCAGTCCAAGGCATTCGGGGTGACACAGGCTGCAACTTAGAAGCCATCCAGTCCATCACCAAGCAAAACCACGGCCTGCGCCCGCATCACTTGTTGCTGAACATTTTCCAGCTGGCTTGCGCCGATTGGGGCATCACAGAAATTCACGGCATTGACCCTGAGCACCAGGTCAAAAAACGCCGCAACGCAGACAAGCAAGGCTTCACGTTTGACTACCGCGAGTTCTGGACAGAGTTGGGCGCCATGCAGCTGGACGATCAAAATTGGTTGCTGCCTAAGCAACCGCAGCGCCGTGCAGCAGAAGACATCCCCGCCAGAAAACGCGCCTTGTACCGCAAGCGTTACGCCTTCCTCGACGACCTTGCTGCCGAGGTCGCTACGTCTTTAGCGAGTGCTACAACAGACACCTGCGCCACGTGGCGCAAGCCGGCCAGCGCCGGTGCCAGCACCGCCATGTCGGCGCCGGCCGCATACACCGCATAGGCGGGGTACAAAAATTCAGGCGCGCCCGGTACGCGGTGCAAGCGCCCTTCTTGCAGGTGCTTTTGCACCACGTTCTGCCTGAAATAACCGGCGCCTCCCACTGCCAGCAGATATTCCAGCCCCAGCGGCCCAAAACTTGAGGACAGTCCGACGCTGGACAGAGCCGGAAACGCCAAGCTGTGCTGCGCCGCGAAATCGCTGCCCCAGTCGACATACACATAGTCGCCCGCTTCCGGCAGCACTGGGTCGGGTGAGGTGCTCAGCAGCACCAGCTTTTCCTCGATCAGCAATTCAATCCGCAAGCCAGTGCGCTGCCGCGGCGCATAGGCAATGACGATGTCCAGCGTGCCGTGAGCCACGCGCTCCAGCAGGTCGTCGGCGACACCGACGTCGGTGTGCAAGGCCAAGTCGGGGGCATTCTGGCGCATCCACAGCAGCCAATCCAGCATCAGCGGGTGCCACAGGCTGATCTCGCAGCCCACTGTCACCAACGCCCGACGCCCGGGCGGCACCGCCATCTGCAGACGCGCCCTTTCCCAGACCTGCACCAAGTTCATGGCGTGACGCACAAACTGATCGCCGGCAGGGGTCAGTGAAGCGCCGGCCTTGTTGCGCACAAACAGCTGACGGCCAAGCAATTCCTCCAGCGTTTTCACCCGTGCGCTGACCGCTGTCTGCGTCACATGCAGGCGTTCTGCGGCTTGGGCAAAGCTGTGACTTGAAACGATCTCCAGAAAGGTTCGGGCGAGGTTGATGTCCATGGGCTGGCTTTCAAGCTGATTTACAAAGCAAAAATAGTGCATTCAAACGAAATATAAGTCGTTTTACATTTATCATCGTAAACCCTATAGTTGTTGTGTGTCCTCTGTTAAAGCAGCTTCTTGCCGAACACGCCACATTGAAGGAGTCTCCATGACAAGCCATGTTCTTTATGCTGATCGCACAACCACTGCACCCGTTGCGCCCACTGCGCCTGTGTCTTTCGTGCGTCAAGTGTTGGATTTAGTCAAAGCCGTGTACGCCGACCCGGCCGCCGCCAGCCAGTCGAACCATCCTTGGCTGAACGCTACCATCCGCAGCCACATGAGCAATCGTGCACACCGGTTGATGCGCTCGGATTATTGAGATTTAGATTTTCAGCGCGGCCCGAACTTGCAGCAATTGCGCTGCCACGGCCAGCGCAATCACCTCGGGCTCCTTGCCTTCAATGCCCGGCACACCAATCGGGCAGGTGACTTGCGCCAACTCTTCCGCGCTGTAGCCACGGGCTTCCAGACGGTGCCGAAAAGTCGCCCATTTGCTCTTGCTGCCGATCAGGCCGATGTAAGGTAAATCTTGCGCTATGCGTTGCCTCGCCAGACACTGGGTCAACACGTCGAGGTCTTCGGCGTGGCTGAAACTCATGATGAGAACGCAAGCCCCCGGCGCCAAGTCTTTGACTGCCGCTTGCACCGGCTCGGAATGCTCACAGACCACATGCGCCGGCAAACCGACCGGGAAAATACCTTCGCGGCTGTCGATCCAGTGCAAAGCCACCGGCAAGCGCGCCAACACCTCGGCCAGCGCATGACCCACATGGCCGCCACCAAACAGCACCACTGGCATGCGCTCAACATCCAAGCGCCGTTGCAGCGCCGGCAGGTCTTGTGCCGTGACACGCTCTAGCCGCAGGAGTACCACGCCGCCGCAGCATTGACCCAAAGAGGGACCTAGGGCCAAGCGCATCGTCTCGGCTGGCTTGTGAACTTCGGATTTCAGCAGAACACGCGCCCGGTCGATGGCCTCAAACTCCAGATGTCCGCCGCCGATGGTGCCTATCAGTGCATCCGCAAACACAGCCATCCACGCACCAGCATCGCGCGGCGCAGAACCTTCCGTGGCTTGCACCTGCACCAGCACTGCCGACTCGTTGGCGAGTCGCGCCAGGAACAACTCGGCGAGTGGCGACATACAGTTTGACTTTGCGGCTTGCTTGGCGCCTTACTTCGCGCCAGGTGTCAGCTGCGTGATGCCGCCCATGTAAGGCTGCAAGGCCGTCGGCACGTCAACGCTGCCGTCTTCGCGCTGGTAGTTCTCCAACACCGCCACCAAAGTGCGGCCCACCGCCAGACCGGAACCGTTCAGGGTGTGGACGAACTCGTTTTTACCTTGTGCATTTTTGAAACGCGCTTGCAAACGGCGGGCCTGAAAGGCTTCGCAGTTGGAGATCGAGCTGATCTCACGGTAGGTGTTTTGTCCCGGCAACCAAACTTCCAAGTCGTAAGTTTTGGTCGAGCCAAAACCCATGTCGCCGGTACACAGCAACATGACGCGGTACGGCAGGCCAAGCGCTTGCAGCACGGCTTCGGCGTGGCCGGTCATAGCTTCAAGCGCTTCATAGCTTTTCTCGGGATGAACGACCTGCACCATCTCGACTTTGTCAAACTGGTGTTGGCGAATCATGCCGCGCGTGTCGCGGCCGTAGCTGCCCGCTTCAGAGCGAAAGCAAGGCGTGTGCGCGGTGAGCTTGATCGGCAAATCAGCCTCGGAGATGATCTCATCGCGCAGCAAATTGGTCAGCGGCACTTCGGAGGTCGGAATCAAATACAGCGCGGCGTTCTCAGCTTCGCCTTCTTGGCCGCCTTTTTTAGCCGCGAACAAGTCCTCTTCAAATTTCGGCAATTGGCCGGTGCCGCGCAGCGAATCAGCGTTGACGATGTACGGCACATAGCATTCGGTGTAGCCGTTTTCGCCGGTCTGCAAGTCCAGCATGAACTGCGACAGCGCTCGGTGCAATTTGGCCAACGGGCCTTTCATCACGGTGAAGCGCGAGCCGGTGAGCTTGGTGCCGGCGGCAAAGTCCAGCCCCAGCGGCTCGCCCACATCGACGTGGTCTTTGGCCGTGAAAGCCAACGCGGCGGGCACGCCACCAAAACCTTGCGCTGGCGTCCACTTGCGCACTTCGACGTTGCCGGCTTCGCCAGCGCCTTCGGGCACGCTGGTGTGCGGCAAATTGGGCACGGCCAGCAGCAGCGCCTGCATCTCGGTTTGAATCTGCTCTAAGCGCTGCGCCGTGCTGTCCAGCTCGGCCTTGAAGGTGCCAACCTGCGCCATGATGGTGCTGGTGTCTTCGCCCTTGGACTTGAGCTGGCCGATCTGTTTGGACAGGCTGTTGCGCTGATTCTGCAACTCTTCGGTGCGAATCTGGCAGGTCTTGCGCTCAGCCTCTAGGGATTGGAAGGCCTCGACGTTCAAAAATGCCTGCGGGCGTTTGCGGGTGTCGAGTCGCGCGATGGCGGATGGGAGGTCTTTGCGGAGAAGGTTGATGTCAAGCATCGGGAGATTTTAAAGGCGACAGGAGCTGCCGCTTTGACTTGCCCTTTCGGTGGCTTTCAAGCGTCGGGATGATGCAGCAAGCTTCCGCCAGCGGCGAGCGTTTGCTCGCTGTCCATCTTGAGGCCTTTGGGGAGCGGAAACTTGATGGTTTCCTCGATGCCGTCCATCTTGCGCACCGACACCGCACCCATGGCACGCAGGCGGTCAATCACCTGCCGCACCAGCACATCAGGGGCTGAAGCACCGGCCGTCAGACCAACGCGGCTGCGACCTTCGAACCAGCTTTCCTGCAGCTCGCTGGCGTCGTCGACCATGTAGGCGTCGGTGCCGAGTTTGGCGGCGAGTTCACGCAGGCGGTTGCTGTTGGAACTGGTAGGGCTGCCCACCACAATCAAAATATCCACCTGCGGGCTCATCACCTTGACGGCGTCTTGGCGGTTTTGCGTGGCGTAGCAAATGTCTTGCTGCTTGGGCGCGCGCACCGTCGGGAATCTGGCCTTCACTGCCGCGCTGATCTCGGCTGCATCGTCAACGCTGAGCGTGGTCTGCGTGACCACCGCCAACAGGCGGTTCTGGCTGGGCTGAATGCGCGCCACATCGGCGACGTCTTCAACCAAGTGAATGCCACTGTCAAGCTGGCCCATCGTGCCCTCAACTTCAGGATGCCCTTTGTGGCCGATCATGATGAACTCATAACCTTCCTTGTGCAGCTTGGCCACTTCAACATGCACCTTGGTGACCAGCGGGCAGGTCGCATCAAAGATCTGAAAGCCGCGCGCACGGGCTTCGTCTTGCACCGCGCGGCTCACGCCATGCGCGCTGAAAACCAGCGTGGCACCGGGCGGCACATCGTCAAGTTCTTCAATGAAAATCGCGCCCTTCTCTTTCAAGTCATTGACGACGTAGGTGTTGTGAACGATTTCGTGACGCACATAAATCGGTGCGCCAAATTTGATCAAGGCACGCTCCACGATTTCAATCGCCCGGTCGACGCCGGCGCAAAAACCGCGCGGCTCGGCCAACAAAATTTCTTGCGGGTGTGCCGCTAACAGGGTCGAAGAAGTAGTCATAGAACCCCAATCACATGCACTTCAAAAACCACGGCCTGACCGGCCAAGGGATGGTTGAAATCAAATTGAACCGCGCTGCCGTCGGCTTTGACCTGCTGCGCTGCACCGGCGTACTGGCCAGCGCCGTCGGGCGTGGGGAATTGCACCACGTCGCCCACTTGGTATTTCTCGTCGGGGTCGCCTAATTCATTAAGCAGCTTGCGCGCCACCCACTGGATCAGATCCGGGTTGCGCTCGCCAAAGGCTTCGCCCGCCGGCACTTCAAACGTGGCGCGCGTGCCTTCGGGCAGGCCCAGCAAGCGTTGCTCCAACGCCGGTGACAACTGACCGTTGCCCAGACTCAGCGTGGCAGGCTTGTCTTTGAAGGTGTTGATGATGTCTGCACCCGGCTGGCCGTTCACGGCTGGCGCGGCCATGCGGTAGTGCAGTGTCAAGAATGAGCCAGGCGCCACCACGGGCACGGGTTCAAGGTTGGCGATGGACAGATCAGGCGAGACAAGCGACATGAACAACTTTCGGCGGAACGCGTGATCCGCAAAGGCAGGGGCTAAATTGAGTCCTATTGTAGGAAAAGACGGCTGGATGGTCTGTCACATGGTTTTGGGATGGGGATTCGACAGGCGCTTGCCGCTTTATCTCGTGCTGAACAAAGTCAGCCTCCTTGGACAAACCCTCTGGCTAAGCTGCGCCATGCTGCTCAAAGACCTCCCCGAAGATGCCAGGCCGCGAGAAAAACTGCTGACACGCGGCGCCGCTGCCTTGAGCGACGCGGAATTACTCGCTTTGATGCTGCGCAGCGGCATCCGTGGCAAAAACGTCCTGCAATTGGCGCAAGAACTGGTCGACACCTTCGGCGGCGTGGCCGGCCTACTGCACACGCCCGCCGAGGCGCTCAAGTCCATCAAAGGGCTGGGGCCTGCCAAGCGCGCGGAGCTGGTGGCCGTGTTGGAGCTGTCGCGGCGGGCGCTGACGCAGCGACTGGCAGAAAAGCCAATGTTTGCCTCGCCACAAGCCGTCCGCGACTACCTTCAGTTGCAGTTGGGCAGCCGACCGCATGAGATTTTTGCCGTGCTGTTTCTGGACAGCCAACACCGCCTGATCGCGTTGGAAGAAATGTTTCGCGGCACGTTGACGCAAACCAGCGTTTATCCACGCGAAGTGGTGCTGCGCGCGCTGGCGCTGAACGCCGGCAGCGTGGTGCTGGCGCACAACCACCCGAGCGGCAGCGCCCAGCCTTCGCGTGCCGACGAAGCGCTGACGCAAACCCTGAAAACCGCGCTGGCGCTGATCGATGTGCGGGTGCTTGACCATTTTGTTGTGACCAGCACGGAAGCGGTGTCGATGGCCGAGCTCGGATTGGTCTAAAGTTGAGGCATGAAACCGCCTGCCCTCACAGCCATCGCAGCCAAAATCGCCATCAAAGACCTGCGCGGCCTGAAAGCCCTGAAGCTGGACATCGACAAGCAGATGCGGCTGGCAGCCGAACTGCAGGCAGCCCGGCTCGCCGCCGCCCGCCAACTGAAGGCTGAAAAAGAACTCTTCGCCCACAGCATCGGGCCGATCAAGGCGCTGCCGGCAAGACACGGCCCAGGCCAACATGCGCAGATCCTCATCGTGCAACCGGCGCCGATTCCCGTGCAACTACAACTCGACGAGCAAGCCGTCATGCGGGAAGCGCTGTCCGACGAGTTTGATGGGGACGCGCTGCTAGACACCGACGAAGCGCTGAGCTTCAGGCGGCCCGGCATCGGCGTCGATGTGGTGCGCAAACTGCGGCGCGGCGCTTGGCGCATTCAGGGCCAGCTTGACCTGCACGGCCTGCGGCGTGACGACGCCAGAGACACACTGTCGAAGTTCATCCGCGATGCGCAAAAAACCGGCTGGCGCTGCGTCCGTGTTGTCCACGGCAAGGGCCTCGGCTCACCCGGCAAAACGCCAGTCCTCAAAGGCCGTGTGCAAAGCTGGTTGATTCAAAAAATTGAAGTGCTGGCCTTTGCACAAGCACGGCCTGCCGAGGGCGGCGCTGGCGCGTTAGTGGTCTTGTTGGCGCCGAGCTAAATCACCAAGCCTAGCTCAAACACCCCGATTGCGCATCCAGTCAGCGGTCTGAAAGAACGAGTCTTTCAAGCGTGCGCGCAGCAATTCATCGACACCGGTTTCTTGCATCGCTTGGTCCATGCAGGCGACCCATTGGTCACGCTCCAGCACACCGATGGAAAACGGCATGTGGCGCCTGCGCAGCATGGGATGGCCAAAGCGCTCGGTGTAATGTTGTGGCCCGCCCATCCAGCCGCACAAGAACATGGCCAGGCGTTCTCTGGCGTTGATGAGTTCTGGGCCATGTGCAGCGCGCAGTGCAGCGTAGCCCGGCTCAAGATCCATCAAGTCGTAAAAACGCTCGACCAAGGCGTGGACACGGGCTTCGCCGCCAATCCATTCAAACGGTGTCGCGAACGGAGGGGTGCCGGGTGGTTTTTCTTCAATCTGCATGGTGCCGATTATTGTCCTTGCGTCTGCCGCAAGGTTTCAACCACCGGCGTGTTGAGGACTGAGCGCAAGCCCCACCAACCGGCCGCCAGCGCCAAAATGGCACCGGCCAAACTGCCGAGCACCGGCACATACCATGAGGCCGTCCAAGGAAAGCCGAACACATAACGAGCCAAGGCCCAGCCCACGGCCACAGCGGCTACAGACGCCAGAAAACCAGCCAGCAAACCAACGCCTGCCAGTTCGGCGCGCTGCACTTGCCGCAGCAGTGAAGCGCGGGCACCGACGGCACGCATGATGGCGAAGTCACGGGCGCGCTCTTCACGCGTGGCAGTCACAGCGGCAAACAACACCACCAAGCCGGCCGCCAAGGTGAAGCCAAACAGAAATTCGATGGCGCGTATCACTTGGTCCAGAATGCGCTGAACCTGCGCCAGCGTGTTGGTCATGTTGACATTGGTGATGTTCGGAAAGGCACGCACCAGCGCGTTGTCAAAACTGCCAGGCGGGCCGGCCGTTTCTGGCGCACGGAAAGCGCTGATGTAAGTGATGGGCACATCGGCCAGCTTGCTCACCGGGTAAATGACAAAGAAATTCACGCGCATCGAACCCCAGTCGACCTTGCGCAGGCTGGTGATCTTGGCCTCGCTGAGTTGTCCGGCGATGTCAAAACGCAAGCTGTCACCGAGCTTGAGCCCTAAGGTTTCGGCGATGCCTTCTTCGACGCTCAGGCCGTCTTTTTCTTCAGGGGTCCAGCGCCCAGCCACCACTTGGTTGTGTGCTGGCTTTTCGGCGGTGTTCGACAGGTTGAACTCACGGTCGACCAAGCGCTGCGCGCGGTCGTCTTTGTAATCTGTTGGCGCCACCGCTTGGCCATTGATCGCCACCAAGCGACCGCGAATCATCGGGTACCAGTCGTACCGAGCCACGCCAGCATCACGCAAAGCCTGCTGAAACGCAGCACTTTGATCGGGCTGCACATTGATGATGTAACGGTTGGGGGCATCCACCGGCGTGGCTTGACGCCAGCTGCTGATGAGGTCAGTCCGCAGCAACACCAGCAAGACCAGCGCCAGCAAACCGACCGCCAACGCGCTGACTTGCACCACGGCATACACCGGGCGCGCAGCGAGTTGCCGCGTCGCCAACACCAGCCAACGCGGTGCGGTGGCTTCGTTGACGCTGACGCGCAGCAAACGAACCGCCACATAACTGGCGAGTGCAAACACCAGCACAGCCCCGGCAAAGCCACCAACGGCAATCAGCCCGAGCTTGAGATCGCTGCTGGCGGCCAACAGCAAGGTGGCAAAACCCAGCACGCCCACCAACAACACGGTAATAGAGACTGGTTTGAGATTACCGACTTCGCGGCGAATCACGCGCAGCGGCGGCACTTGAGCCAGCTGCAACACCGGCGGCAGGCCAAAGGCCAACATCAACGTCAGGCCCATTCCCATGCCAAAACCAGCCGGCCAGAAGGTGGCGGCGGGCAACACAGATTCCACCAAGCCAGCCAACAACAAGATAAACGCGTAGTGCACGGCAAAACCGATGGCCACACCCAACGCGCTGGCAAACAATCCCACCACCACAAATTCAAAGGTGTACGCCAAAGCAATCGTCCGCTGCGGCTGACCGAGCACCCGCAACATGGCGCAGTCGTCCAGATGCTTGGCGGCGAAACCCCGTGCCACGATGGCGACTGCCACAGCGCTCAAAAGCGCAGCCAATAAGCTGACGAGGTTGAGGAATTTTTCAGCACGATCAAGCGTCTGACGCATTTGCGGACGGCCGTCGTCAAGGGACTCGATGCTCACACCCCTGTCACCCGGTTTTTTAACCTCCTCTGTGGCCCAGTCGACGAACGCCTTGACGACTGGATCGGTGCCCGCTACCGCCAAACGATAGGTAGTTCGGCTGGCCGGCTGTATCAAAGCCGTCGCCGCCACGTCGGCCTGATTGACCATCACGCGCGGCGAAAAGCTGATGAAGCCGCCGCCACGGTCAGGCTCGCTGACAATGATTTTGCTGACCGTGAAGCTGGCGTCGCCTAACAACAAAGACTGGCCCATTTCGAGGCCCAGTGAATTCATCAGCGGCGCGTCGACCCAAGCGGTGCCGGGGGCAGGTATTTCGCGTGTGGTGTCCCCTGGCGCGCCGGGGGTGTCTGCAATGCGCAAGTTGCCGCGCAAGGGATAGCCGGCTGCCACTGCTTTGAACGCTACCAAGTTGGTGGCACCCCCGGCGGCGTCAGGCGCACGTGCCATGGTCGGGAAACTGACGATGGAGACCGTGGCCAAGCCCAGCTCGTTGGCCTTCGCAATGAACGGCGCTGGCGTGGGCAAATCGCTCCTGACAATGGCGTCACCACCGAGCAGCTGCCGCGCATCACGTTCCAAGCCGCCTTTGAGTCGATCTGCAAAAAATCCAACCGCCGTGAGAGAGGCCACGGCCAAGGCCACCGCGACGATCAACAAACGCAACTCACCCGCGCGCAGATCGCGCAAGGTGCTCTTCCAACCCAGCTTTAAGAAAAGAAAATTCATGGGCCTGACCTTAGCCTATATGGATTAACCGTGGTTAACCCTAGGTTGGGGCTCCAACTGCAAGCGCTCCGGGCTGGCGTAACAAACAAAGCGCTTGTTAGTGGCTCGGCCAATGGCACACAAACCCACAGCTTGCGCGATCTGATGGCCCATCTGTGTGATGCCGCTGCGCGAGACCACAATCGGCACGCCCATCTGCGCTGACTTGATGACCATCTCGCTGGTCAGCCGGCCCGTGGTGTAAAAAACCAGCCCTTCGCTGGTGATCACATTCATGGCCAACCAACCGGCAATCGTGTCGATCGCGTTGTGGCGCCCGACATCCTCGATAAACAGCAGCATCTTCGGCTCATCACCGCCCAGCTGAAACAATGCGCAGGCATGGACCGAGCCGGCCGACTTGTATGTTGTCTCTTCAAGGCGAATGGTGTTGACCACGCTGTACAACTGGCGCTGTGTAATGCGGATGTCTTTGGGCAGCACCAACTGATCGACCTCGTCCATCAGCCCACCAAAAACACTGCCCTGCCCGCAGCCGGTGGTGACCACACGGCGCGATGTTTTCTCCTCGATGTCGTCAATGCCGGCGCGGGATTTCACAGCGGCGGCACCGACATCCCAGTCCACCGTGATGGACTCTATTTGTTCGGCGGAGCTGATCAAACGCTGATTGCGCAAATAACCCAGCACCAACAGTTCTGGGTGTGCACCCAAGGTCATCAAGGTGACCAGTTCGCGCTTGTCTACATACACGGTGAGCGCGCGCTCGGCCGGAATCGACATGCGCAGCTGCTCGCCGTATTCATTGACGATGTCAACTTCGCAGGTCAGGGGTGCGCTGGCTTGGGTCAGGCTAGGCAGCAAAGAATTTGAGAGCGTCTGGGTCATCCTGAGAGGCTACAACAAAAAAGCCGACCCTGATGAGGTCGGCTTTTTAAACGGGCAACTTGTGCAGTCAGGATTTTTTAGCTGGTGCTGTTGGGATCACAGAGACTGCCGCCGCAGCCGGCTTGTAAGCAAACGGGCCCGGGTCAGCGCAAGGCGGCGTCTGCGCGGCTGGCTTAGTTGGCTTGCCTGTGGCCTTGGCCGTTTTGTAGTAATACGCCGCTGACTTGTCTTGCGACTTGCAGAGCAGGTAACCATCCACCTTGCCACTCCAAGCCGTTTTAGCAACGGTTTCGGCGGCTTTGGCCTTGCCTGCGTCGTCAAGCACAGGGGGTGAAATTTTTGCTGCCACTATTAAAGAAGCGCTGAGCAGCAAGCCTGTAACTAAGATTTTTTTCATATCCGTTCTCGCTAAAATTTAAACCGGCTGGCTGGGTGTGATTGGCGACGAAGTTGCTGGCAGCGCGGAGCGCTGAGCAGGAATCTTGCCCGATTTGATGTCGTCGTACCAATATTCGTGATGCTCTTTGGCCCAAGCTTCATCAACGTAACCATGACGCATGCCTTCGTAAGCACCATCCATTCCAACCGATCCGAGGTAAGCATGGGCCAAAAACATCGCCAGCATTAACACGCTGGTGACAGCGTGAACCATGTGTGCAATCTGCATGGTGCCGCGCTCATAAATCAGCCCTGGAACTATTTTGTCCATCACAAAGCCGGATGCAATGATGATCAAGCCCAAGAAAAAAACCCCACCCCAAAAGATAGCTTTAGAGCCTGGGTTGAAGCGGTTCGTCGCCGGTGCGTGTCCGCCCAACATACCGCCACCCTTAAGGACCCACTGCAAATCGCCTTTTTCAGGCCAGTTATCTTTCAAGAAAGTCACAAAAACCACCACCATCGACACCGCAAACAGTGGTCCGGCAAAATTATGCAAATTTTTCAGGGCATAAGTCAACCATCCAAACAGCGTTGCACCCATGATGGGGAGCAGAAAAAATTTACCGTAAGCCATCACCACACCGGACACTCCCAACGCAACAAATGCAATGGCGTTGGACCAGTGTGCTGCACGTTCAAACGGCGTGAAGCGTTCAATTTTGCGACCGGTAGCAGGCAACGTGGTCTTCATCGGACCCTTGGCAAAGTAGACAAAGGCCAGCGACAACATCACTATCAGAAGCAGCGAACCACCGTAAGGAATCAACCAGTTGTTGCGCACCTGCCGCCAGGCTTCGCCCGCGTTGGTGTAAGACGAACCCGGGTACTGCACAAAGGGCTGAATCAAATTGCCAGCTTCTGGCGCTTCACTTTTAGGCAAGCTGCTGAAACCGGTGGCACCCGCCCCGACTTGACGCCACATCGGTGCGTTGTTGCCAGGCTGGACCTTGCCGCGCTCCGCATTGGTCTGCGTGGCGTAGCCAGGATCCGCACTGGCTTCAGGCTTGACCTCAAAAATGTTGGCACTTTGGATGCCGCTGGTGCTCGCTGGCGCAGTCTGCGCCGAAACGCCAAGCCCGGCCAGTGCAGCACAAGCTGCCAGCAGCAGCGCTCTCAATACGCGTGATGGGTGTTGCATGAGAACTCCCCCTATTATCTGATGCGGTTGTATTCGTTTTGCCCGTTTTGCAGACGCGATTTGAGATGCAACTCCCAAGCGGTCTTGTCGCCGGCTTTCCAGCCCGGGGCGTTGTACGGGTTGCTGGTGCCTTGGAAAGCGGCCGTGTCGCGCTTGGCGCCTGTGCCGGTCTGCGGTGTTTCACCGCAAGCAGCCAAGCTCACCACAGCAGCCAAAGTCAATGCTGTGCGGATCATTTTTGAACCCCTTCCACAGGTGGACGGCCAGCTTGCTTCGAGCCGTAGGCGGTGCCCCAACCCCAGACTTCAGCACCCTTGCCGCGTTGAACCACTCGGGTACGGAAGATGTCGGCAATCACATCGCCGTCACCTGCCAACAGAGCCTTGGTGGAGCACATCTCCGCGCAAGCCGGCAGTTTGCCTTCAGCCAAGCGGTTACGGCCGTACTTTTCAAACTCAGCCTGGCTGCCATTGGCTTCAGGGCCACCGGCGCAGAAGGTGCACTTGTCCATCTTGCCGCGCACACCGAAGGTGCCTTGCGATGGAAACTGCGGCGCACCAAATGGGCAGGCATAAGAGCAGTAACCGCAACCAATGCAGACGTCTTTGTCGTGCAAGACCACACCTTCGTCAGTACGGTAAAAGCAATTGACCGGGCAAACGGCCATGCAAGGTGCGTCGCTGCAATGCATGCAGGCCACTGAGATAGATTTTTCGCCGGGAACACCATCGTTCAGCGTGACCACACGGCGGCGATTGACGCCCCAAGGGACTTCGTGTTCGTTTTTACAAGCGGTGACGCAACCATTGCATTCAATGCAGCGTTCCGCGTCACAGACAAATTTCATGCGTGCCATATTTTTTCCTTATGCCTTTTCGACGTTGCAAACCGTCGTTTTGCTTTCTTGCATCATCGTCACGCTGTCGTAACCGTAGGTTGTTGCTGTGTTGATGGCTTCGCCGCGCACGATCGGAGCCGCACCTGCCGGGTAATAAGCCAGCATGTCAGCCCCTTGCCAGCGACCCGAGAAGTGGAACGGCATGAAGACCGTGTCGGGTCCGACCCGCGGTGTCACCATGGCCTGCACATTCAGGCGCGCACCTGTCGGGGTGGTGACCCAAGCGCGCTCGCCATTGCGAATACCTTTGTCAGCCGCCACTTTGGGGTTGATCTCAATGAACATTTCCTGCTGCAACTCAGCCAGCCAAGGGTTGGAGCGGGTTTCCTCGCCACCACCCTCGTACTCAACCAAGCGACCAGAGGTCATGACCAACGGGAATTTCTCGTGGACTTTGTCGGCGATGTTCTTGTCTTGAATCGACTTGAACAGCGTCGGCAGGCGCCAGAATGTTTTCTTGTCGTCGTGCGTCGGGTACTTGGCTTGTAAGTCTGCCCGGTTGCCATACAAAGGCTCGCGGTGCTGCGGAATCGCATCGGGAAAGTTCCAGACCACCGCACGCGCCTTGGCATTACCAAATGGATAGCAACCGTGGTTTTGCATGAAAACACGGATCATGCCGCCAGAAGAATCGGTCTTCCAGTTTTTACCTTCAGCAGCGAGTTTTTCTGGCTCCGACAACTCATCCCACCAGCCGAGTTTCTTCAGCATCACGTGGTCGAGTTCTGGGTAACCGGTCGTGATGTCCGCACCTTTGGAGTGCGAGCCATCTTCGGCCAGCAAGTTGACGCCTTCGCGCTCGACGCCAAAATTGGCGCGGAAGTTACCGCCGCCGTCCATGACGTGTTTCGATGTGTCGTAGAGATTCGGCGTGCCAGGGTGCTTCATCTCGGCAGTGCCCCAGCAAGGCCATGGGAGACCGAAATAATCACCGCCCAAGTCATAGCCGGTTTCTTTGTCTTTTCCGCCGTTCGATTTCAGCGTCTTGACATCAAACACATGCATGTTTTTCATGTGTGCTTTGAGACGCTCAGGAGTCTGACCGGTGTAGCCAATGGTCCAGACTGACTTGTTGATTTCGCGCAAGATGTCTTCGGGCATGGGCTCGTCC
>JABMMH010000284.1 GCA_013205645.1 Polaromonas sp.
CGTCCAGCAATGTCCGGGACAGGATGACACTGGTTCAAACCGAAGTATTGGCCTATTCCGTACAGAAAAAACCTGAAACATCGTCCGGCATACGGCTTGAGCTGTGGGAAACGGCAATTCATGCCATCGGTGAACATCCAGTGTCAGGGTCAGGCGTTGGAAGCTGGAGCACCCGGTTCAACGCGTTGCAACATGAAAAGAATCCTGCCCACATCGATATTGCAGGCAATGGCAATCCGCATCAGGAATTTCTCTTGTGGGGCGTGCAGCTTGGCATTCCAGGCATCCTTCTCTTTATGGCATTGTTGATGTCTATGTGGAAAGACTCGCTAAGGATGCAGACGCACTGTGCGCGTGCAACGCAATCAACCATCCTGGCACTGGCTGTTGCCTGCCTTTTTAATTCTTCCGTCTACGACGCACTGATCGGAGACTTTTTCTGCATCCTGATAGGCTTGTTGCTCGCGCTGGGTCGCCAAGATAACTTTGGGTTGCCCACCATTCCCATTACTTCAAGCAGCCTGCGTGACCAAGCCATCTCAAATTAAAAACGCTGCGCCAGCCCCAAAACGGACGCTGTTGCACAGGCTGGCGCGTGTGTGGCCTTATTTCAGCGGCTCTCGGGAAGGCTGGGCACTGGCTGCAGGCGCCACCATCGTCGCTTCGGCAACCGAGCCTTTTGTGCCTGCGCTGCTCAAACCCTTGCTAGACCGGGGTTTTCAGCAGGACGCGCTGAATCTATGGCTGGTTCCCATCACGCTGATGCTGCTGTTCATCATCCGGGGACTGTCAGGATTTCTGGCGCAGTTCGCGCTGGCCAGGGTGACCAACGATGGCCTTCTGGAGCTGCGCAAAGCCATGTTTGGCAAGTTGCTCACCGCCCGGCTTAGCCTGTTTTCGGACCAAAGCTCCAGCATGATTGCCAATACCGTGGTGTATGAAGTGTTCAATGGTTCGTCGGCACTGATCAATGCCGTGATGCGGCTGGCGCGCGATGTGCTGACACTGCTGGCGCTCATCGGCTACTTGGTCTATTTGAACTGGAAACTCACGCTGATCGTCGGTTTTCTGTTTCCAGCGGTCGCATTGGTCATACAGGTGCTGTCCAAACGACTGTACCGCTTGACAAAAGAAAGCCAGACGGCCACAGACAGCCTTGCCTATGTGGTGGAAGAAAATGTGATGGCGCACCGGGATGTTCGCCTGCACGGCGCCCAGGGGTCGCAGGCCATGCGTTTTGACAGCCTGAGCCATTCGCTGCGCAGACTGTCCATGAAATCAACGGCGGCCTACGCCGGCATGAGCGCCATCACCCAGGTGCTTGCCGCCATGGCGCTGTCAGCCGTGATTTCGATTGCCTTGATGCAGAGCGCAGAAAACACGACAACGGTCGGTGGTTTCGTGGCTTTTGTCACCGCCATGCTGCTGCTGATTGCTCCCATCAAAAGCCTCTCGGACGCGGCAACGCCGATCACGCGCGGGCTCGCTGCGGTTGAGCGTGGCCTGGACCTCATGGAACTGACCCCCGATGAAGCCAGCGGTAATTTTGTAAAAACAAGGGCTGTCGGCGACATTGAATTTACAGGTGTCGGCGTTGCCTACAAGGCCGATACGCTGCCGGTCCTGCAGAACTTCAGCCTGTCGATTTCTGCCGGTGAAACGCTTGCCATCGTGGGTGCATCAGGTTCCGGCAAGACAACACTGGTAAACCTGCTACCCCGATTTATTGAACTCACAGCGGGCAGCGTTAGCCTCGATGGCAAAGAAATTTGCGATTGGAACCTAGCGTGTCTGCGATCACAGTTTGCCGTGGTCAGCCAGCACGTGGTGATGCTCAACAGCAGTATTGCGGAAAACGTGGCACTTGGGCAACCAGTCGATGTAGACCGGGTCAGCGACTGCTTGAAAGCCGCCAACCTGTCCGCCTTGCTGGCGGGACTTCCAGAAGGCCTGGACACCGTGCTGGGCCACAATGCGATGCAGTTGTCGGGCGGCCAGCGCCAGCGGCTGGCCATTGCGCGCGCACTATACAAAGATGCGCCTATTCTGATTCTTGACGAGGCTACTTCGGCGCTGGACACCGAATCGGAAATTGCCGTTCAAGAAGCCATACGGCGACTGACCGCAGGCCGTACGTCACTGGTCATTGCACACCGTCTTTCGACCATTCAGAACGCTGACCGCATCATCATGATGGATTCCGGACGGATC
>JABMMH010000285.1 GCA_013205645.1 Polaromonas sp.
GACACCGTGATCTTGTTGCTGTCGGCTACTTTTTTCAGGGTTTGAGCACCGGCCGTGGTGGCCAGACCGAGTGCCAACAAGGCGGCGGTCATGAGGGCAGTGAGTTTCATGAAAATCCTTTGAGTAAGAAGTCAGGTGCAGTCAGTAGACAAGTCAGGGCCATGCAAGTTGCGGACTCATTATGGTGCCCGCTCTGGGGCGTACCGGCCACTCCGTAGAATGTCTGCATGCGCGTCATCTTTGCTGGAACCCCTGAATTCGCCCGAGTGGCCTTGGAAAAACTGCACACGGCCGGCTTTGAGATCGCGCTGGTGCTGACCCAACCCGACCGGCCCGCCGGTCGCGGCATGAAGCTGCAAGCCTCGGCTGTCAAACAATGGGCCGTCGCCCAGCACATCCCCGTCGCCCAACCCCGCAGCCTGCGGCTGGACGGCAAGTACTCAGAAGACGCGGCAGCCGCAAGCACGGCGATTGAAGCGGCGAATGCCGATGTCATGGTGGTAGCCGCCTACGGCTTGATCTTGCCGCAGTGGGTGCTCGACGTGCCGCGGCTGGGTTGCCTGAATATTCACGGCTCCGTCTTGCCGCGCTGGCGCGGCGCCGCGCCGATTCACCGTGCCATTGAAGCCGGCGACAGCCAGACTGGCGTGACCATCATGCAGATGGACGCCGGCCTCGACACCGGCGATATGCTGTTGCTGCAAACACTGCCGATCGGCCCACACGACAGCACCGACACGCTGCATGACCAACTCGCCGAACTCGGTGGCCAAATGATCGTTCAAGCGCTTGAATTGGCGGCCAGCGGCAGCCTTCAGCCGGTGCCGCAGCCGACCGAAGGCATCAGCTACGCGCACAAAATTGACAAGCGCGAAGCCGCGATCGACTGGGCTCAGCCCGCCGCCACATTGGAGCGCCGCATCCGCGCCTTCAACCCGTTTCCCGTGGCCTGCAGCGCCTTGAACGGCGAGACCATCAAGTTCTGGCGCGCCGAAGTCCTCACGGATGTGCTGCCGCCTAGCAGCGCCGCTGCGGGTGAGGTCTTGGCTGCCAGCGCCGAGGGCGTAGACGTCGCGGCGGTGGGCGGCGTGTTGCGCGTCAGCCGGCTGCAAAAAGCCGGCGGCAAGCCACTGGATGCAGCGGATTTTTTGCGCGGCTTTGAAATTCATACCGGCCAGCACTTCAGCAGCGCACCGGCCATGCCGCAGGCATGACAGCGCTCTACAAACACCCCGAATTTCGCATCGGCGCCAGCGAGATGCTGGCGGTCGCGCCCGGCATGGCGGCATGGGGTTTGATGACTGGCGTGGCCATGATCAAGTCGGGTTTGAGCTTGGTCGAAGTGTTGATGATGGGCTTGCTGGTTTTTGCCGGCAGCTCGCAACTGGCCGCGCTGCCATTGATCATTGCCGGCGCACCGATGTGGGTGGTGCTGGCCACCGCCTTGTGCGTGAACTTGCGCTTCATGGTTTTCAGCGTGCATCTGCGCAGCTATGTGATGCACCAGCCTTTCTGGCGGCGTTTGGTCAGCGGTTATTTCACCACCGACCCAACCTATGTGCAGTTCACCAAACGCTTTCCGCACCCGGCAGAAGACGCTGCAGGCAGGCGCGCCCAAGAAGCCTATTTGGCCGGCAACAGCGCGCTGGGCTGGGCCAACTGGATCGTCGCCAGCCTGCTGGGCATGGCCTTGGCCAACGCCATCCCCGTGAGTTGGGGTTTGGGGTTTGCCGGCATTTTGGCCTTGCTGGGCATTCTGAGTTCGCTGGCCACCACCCGCTTGCGCGTGCTGGCTGCAGCCGTCGCGGGCAGTGTGGCGGTGGTCACTTTTGCGCTGCCGCTCAAGCTCAACATCATCGTCGCCATTGTGTTGGCCGTGGCGGTTTGCCTGCTGCTTGAAAAGCCCTTTTTAGAAGCGCATGCCCGCAAAGCCAACATGCCGAAAAACAAGCCATGAACCCAGCGACAGATCTTTGGACGGTTGTCACCATCGTCGGCATGGCACTGCTGACCATCGTCACGCGTTGCTTCTTCTTTTTGTCGAGCAAGCCCTGGCCAATGCCCGCGTGGTTGCAACGCGGCTTGCACTACGCGCCCATCGCCGCCTTGGCCGCCGTGATCGTGCCCGAGATGGTGACCACGCAAGGCCAGCTGATCACCACTTGGCAGGACGCCCGACTGTTTGCAGTGGCGGCTGGCGTCGCTTGGTACTACTGGAAGCGCGGCATGCTGGGCACCATCATCGCCGGCATGGCGGTGTACTTGCCGCTGCACGTCGGCCTCGGCTGGTAGCCATCTTTACAATCAACCCCGCTGGCGCAGCTGCTCAAGCACTGACGCCGACCTCTGAAGTTACTACAAAGCGAGCTCATGAATTTCATCCGTTTCTCTGATCTTTGCGCCACCGGCCAAGTGGCTGGCAAGCGTGTCTTTATCCGCGCCGACCTCAACGTGCCGCAAGATGACAGCGGCAGCATCACGGAAGACACGCGCATTCGCGCCTCTATGCCGTGCCTGCAGATGGCGTTGGACGCCGGTGCCGCCGTGATGGTGACGTCCCACCTAGGCCGGCCCACCGAAGGTGAATTCAAAGCCGCCGATTCACTGGCACCTGTGGCTCAGCGCTTGGGTGAACTCATGCAGCGCGAGATCCCGCTGGTGTCTAACTGGGTCGATGGTGTTGACGTCAAACCCGGCCAAGTGCTCATGCTGGAAAACTGCCGCGTCAACCGTGGCGAGAAGAAAAATGACGAGGCCTTGGCCCGCAAAATGGCTGCGCTGTGCGACATTTTTGTGCACGACGCTTTTGGCACCGCACACCGCGCCGAAGCCTCGACCTACGGCATCGCCCAATACGCCAAAGTCGCCTCAGCCGGCCCGCTGCTGGCCGCCGAGATGGACGCGATTGCCAAAGCGCTGTCAGACCCGCGCCGGCCATTGGTGGCCATCGTGGCTGGCAGCAAAGTGTCAACCAAGCTGACCATTCTGAAAGCACTCGCCAACAACGTCGACCAATTGATTGTGGGCGGCGGTATTGCCAACACCTTCATGCTGGCTGCCGGTCTGAAAATTGGCAAAAGCTTGGCTGAAGCCGACCTGCTGGTCGACGCCAAAGCCGTCATCGTCGCCATGAAAGCGCGCGGCGCTGAAGTGCCGATTCCGACCGACGTGGTGACTGCCAAGAGCTTTGCCGCTGACGCACCCGCCACCATCAAAGCCGCCACCGATGTGGCCGACGACGACCTGATTTTGGACATTGGTCCCGACACCACCGCACGCTTGGCTGCACAGCTCAAAGCTGCCGGCACCATCGTCTGGAACGGCCCGGTGGGCGTGTTCGAGTTCGAGGCTTTTTCCCATGGCACCGAAGGCATTGCACGCGCGGTGGCCGACAGCAGCGGTTTCTCGATTGCTGGCGGCGGCGACACACTGGCCGCGATTGCCAAGTACGGCATTGAGAAACAAGTCGACTACATCTCCACCGGTGGCGGCGCTTTTCTGGCCGTGCTGGAAGGCAAAACCCTGCCGGCGTTTGAGATTTTGGAGAAGCGCGCGGCGGGCTGAAACCTCCCTGTAGGAGCTGCGCCCCCTCAACGATTCTTCGAGGTCCATACCAGCGCCATGAAAACGGCTGAACGATGATGCGATGTACCGGCTTGGTAACTTCTTCGTGTGAGAATGCAAACCAAACTACACGGAGACAAACCCATGCTCAGCCGCGCCACCAAAATAGTCGTCACCCTCGGTCCTGCTTCCAGCGACCCGGCGATGCTTGAAAAAATGATTGCCGCGGGGGTCAATGTGGTGCGCATGAACTTCAGCCATGGCAAGGCTGAAGACCACATCAAAACAGCCACGCTGGTGCGTGAAGCCGCCCAACGTGTCGGCCGCGAAGTCGCCATCATGGCCGACTTGCAAGGCCCGAAAATCCGCGTCGGCAAGTTCGCCGAAGGCAAGGTGCTGCTGGTGACCGGCGCCAAATTCGTGCTCGACGCTTCACGCACGGAACCCGGCGACATCAAGGGTGTCGGCCTGGACTACAAAGAATTGCCGCGCGACCTGAAGGCTGGCGACATTTTGCTGCTGAATGACGGCCTGATTGTGCTAACCGTGGACGCCGTGCGCGGTGAAGAAATTCACACCCGCGTCAAAGTCGGCGGTGAGCTGTCCAACAACAAAGGCATCAACAAACAAGGCGGCGGTCTGACGGCGCCAGCACTGACCAGCAAGGACATGGACGACATCAAAACGGCCATGAGTTTTCAGGCCGACTACGTGGCGGTGAGCTTTCCCAAAAATGCCACCGACATGGAAATGGCGCGCCAGCTCTGCAACGTGGCGGCCGCGCCTTACAAACACAAGCCGGGGCTGATCGCCAAGATCGAACGCGCTGAAGCGATTCCGAATCTCGATGAAATTTTGCGCGTCAGCGACGGCATCATGGTGGCTCGCGGTGACTTGGCGATTGAGGTCGGCAATTCGGTGGTTCCGGCCTTGCAAAAACGCA
>JABMMH010000286.1 GCA_013205645.1 Polaromonas sp.
CCGCCAGGGCAGCAGCCTCCGTAAAATTAAAAGTGTGTGGACCCATCACCACCGGGCAAGCGCAGGCCGCCGGCTCGATCAGGTTTTGACCGCCCAGCGCTTCAAAGCTGCCGCCCAACAAGGCTAAGTCACTGAGCGAGTAATACAGCGCCATCTCGCCCAGCGTGTCACCCAGCCAGACGTCGGCCTGCTGAGCGTCAGCGCTCTTCGCTGGGCCATCGGACCAACTGGAACGGCGCGACACACGCAGCCCTTGTTGTTCGATCAAACGCTGGACGGTGTCAAAACGCTGCGGATGCCGCGGCACGATCAGCACGCGCAAACGCGGCCCAAGTCCTTTGACAGCGGAGCCCAGCACGCCCTGCGCCACCAGTTGCCGAATGAACTCGGTCTCTTCACCCTCACGCGAGCTGGCCAGCATCAGCACGGATTGGTGATGCTGCGCCCGCCATTGCCGCGCCAAGGCCTGTTGAGTCGCATCGGGTTTGGCGTCAAATTTAAGGTTGCCAAAGACACCGGCCACGGGTGCGCTAATCTGCCGCAAGCGCAGCGCGTCCGCTTCGGTCTGCGCATACACAGCGGTGAGCGCACGGTAGGCCGGTCGCGCCAGCCAAGCCATGCGTTCAGCGCCGGCCAGCGACTTCGCCGACAAGCGCGCATTGAGCAACACCACCGGCACGTGTTTCGCCTGTGCAGCCGCCATGAGTTGCGGCCAGACCTCGGTCTCCAGCAAGACACCCATGCGCGGCTTGAAATGCGTCAAAAAACGCTCGACCGCCTTGCGGCTGTCCCAGGGTTGCCAAACCTGCACATCGCCAGGCTGCAGCAAACTGGCGCCTTCAGCCCGGCCGGTGGCAGTGCCGTGCGTCAACAACAGCCGCAAGCCCGGACAGGCTTCACGCCAAGCGCGCAGCAAGATCGCGGCCGTGCGCGTCTCACCCAGCGACACCGCATGCACCCAGAGCAGCTCGCTGTTGGTTTCAGGCGGCTGCTGGTAGACGCCGAAGCGCTCAGGAATGGCCACGGCATAACCCGGCTCGGCGACGGCCCTACGCGTCAGTTTGCGGCGCAGCAAGGGCGTGGCGGCCTGCATCAGCACGGCATACAGCTTGAGTGCGATTGACTCCGTCTTTGAACGGGCAGAACGCATAAAACTCAGGGAGCGTACAGACAATGCGACCTCAGCGTTTCGTGTTTTCAGTGCGCCGCCGCACCAACGCTAGCGTCTGGCTTGACGCTGTGCAGCAACTGCAACATGTCTTTTTCAATGCGCTGCAAAGCTTCAGGCGTTTGCCCTTCAAAGCGCAGCACCAACACCGGCGTGGTGTTGGACGCACGGATCAAACCGAAGCCATCTGGCCAGTCGACGCGCACACCATCGATGGTGGAGATTTTGGCGGGAGCCGCAAAACTCACCTGCTGGACCAGTTTGTCCACCACCGCATGGGCTTCGCCCTCGGCGCAAGTCACGTTCAACTCAGGCGTGCTGTGGCTGGTCGGCAAGGCGTTGAGAACGGCGCTGGCGTTGGCGCTGCGGCTGACGATTTCGAGCAAGCGGCCACCCGCGTAAGTGCCATCGTCAAAACCGAACCAGCGCTCTTTGAAGAAGATGTGGCCGCTCATTTCGCCGCCGAGCGGGCTGTCCAGCTCTTTCATGCGCGCCTTGATCAGCGAGTGGCCGGTCTTGTAAATGTGCGCAACGCCGCCAGCCGCTTCGATGGCCGGGGCCAGTCGCTGCGAACACTTGACGTCAAAAATAATGTTACCGCCGGGCACGCGCGACAGCACGTCCTGCGCAAACAAGATCATCTGGCGATCAGGGTAAATGTTCTGCCCGTCCTTGGTGACGATGCCAAGCCGGTCGCCGTCGCCGTCAAAAGCCAGACCCAATTCGGCATCGGAATTTTTGAGCGCGGCAATCAAGTCGCGTAGATTTTCAGGCTTGCTCGGATCGGGATGGTGGTTGGGGAAATTGCCGTCGACCTCGCTGAAGAGCTCGGTCACCTCGCAACCCAGCGCCCGGAAAATTGCCGGCGCCGACGCGCCGGCAATGCCGTTGCCGGAGTCGACCACGATCTTCATTGGGCGTGTCAGGCGAATGTCGGAGACGATGCGCTCGGTGTAAGCCGGCAGCACATCGACTTGACGCACACCGGCAGGCGTGCCAGCCAACTGCCAGCTGTCGGCTTCCATGATGCGGCGCAAGACTTGGATTTCTTCACCATAAATCGCCCGACCGCCCATCACCATCTTGAAGCCGTTGTAGTCCTTCGGGTTGTGGCTGCCAGTGACCTGAATGCCGCTGTTGCACAAGGTGTTGGCCGCGAAATAAAGCATCGGCGTGGTCACCGCGCCGACATCAATCACCTCAACACCAACAGCCCGCAGACCGCGCATCAAGGCCGCGCTCAAGAATGGGCCGCTGAGCCGACCGTCGCGACCGACCGCCACCGTGCGTTCGCCTTCAGCCAAGGCAACGGTGCCAAAGGCTTTGCCCAAAGCCTCCGCAACGTCTTCGTGGATCGTGGAAGGCACCACGCCGCGGATGTCATAAGCTTTGAAAATCGAGGGAGTTACATGCATGAAAGAGTGTTCCTTGATGGCGACAACAAGATGCCGCCCTGATAACAATTGTAGGCCGCACCTCCTACAAACACAGCAGGACAAGGCGCCGCGGCAGGGTCAGCCTGAAACCGTGCTGGGCGTATCATGAGATTCATCTTTCATGGGTTGCACCGCGGCGCGAGATGAACAAATGGCAGGCTCAGCTGACATGAAATTCAAAGCTTCTATGGCGCAGACCCGCTGCCCGACCCCTTTGGGTGACTTGACGCTGGTGGCCAGTCCCAGCGGGTTGGCGGGTGCATGGTTCGACAACCAACGCCATCTGCCAGCCGCCTTGTCGACGCAACTTGTCGGCGAAAGCACCATCTGGCCTGAACAAGCCAGCCACCCGATCCTGCAAGAAGCCGTCAAGCAATTGACGGCTTACTTTGCCGGACAGAAAAATAACTTTGACCTGCCGCTGGACCTGAGCGCCGGCAGCGAATTCCAGCAAGCCGTGTGGCAGGCGCTGCTGGCTATTGAACGCGGCAGCACCACCAGTTATGGCGCCTTGAGCGCCAGCATCGGACGACCCAGCGCCGTGCGTGCAGTCGGCGGTGCGATCGGTCGCAACCCACTCAGCATCATCGTGCCCTGCCACCGCGTGATCGGCAGCAGCGGCTCGCTCACTGGCTATGCCGGCGGCTTAGAGCGCAAGCTCGCGCTTCTGCAGCTCGAAGGCGCACGTTGAGCACGACAGACTCAGACAAGCCTTGGGCGTTTGACTTCGTCTTGCTGGCTGCCGTTTGGGGTGCCTCCTTCTTATTCATGCGCATCGGCGTGGTTGAGTTTGGGCCCTTTGCCACGGCCGGCGTGCGGGTCGCCGTCGCCTCGGCTTTTTTACTGCCCATCTTGCTTTACAAAGGTCTCGGCCCAGCCTTGCTGAGGTACTGGAAGCCGGTCTTTTTTGTGGGCCTGCTGAACTCCGCCATTCCTTTTGTCTGTTTTTCTTTTGCCTTGTTGTCCATCACCACCGGCATGTCCTCCATGCTCAACGCCACCGTGCCCTTATTCGGTGCGCTGGTGGCTTGGTTCTGGCTGCATGACAAGCCCTCTCGCTCGCGTTCGCTGGGCCTGTTCATCGGCTTCATCGGGGTTGCCATGCTGGCCTGGGACCAAGCCGGCGTCAAGGCAGGCGCTTCCGGCATAGCGCCCGTCTGGGCAGTGCTGGCCGGTTTGTTGGCCTGTGCTTGTTACGCGGTTTCAGCCAGCTACACGCGGCGTTTTTTAACCGACGTCCCAGCGCTGGTGATCGCCACCGGCAGCCAAATCGGCGCCATGCTGGGCCTCGCCCTGCCGGCGCTGTGGTTCAAACCAACACAGCTGCCCAGCGTCAGCGCTTGGCTGGCGCTGCTGATGGTCGGCGTGGTCTCTTCGGGCATCGCCTACATTTTGTTTTTCCGACTGATCGCCAATGCCGGTCCGGCGCGCGCACTCTCCGTGACCTACGTGGTGCCGGTGTTTGCCGTGTTGTATGGCCTGATTTTTTTAGGCGAAAAAATCACCCCATGGATGCTCATCTGTGGCGCGGTGATTTTGGTTGGTACGGCGCTGTCTACCGGACTGCTCAACCTCAGGCGGCGACGTTTTTCACGCTGAGAAACCTTCGCCTACAGAAACGTCGAGTCCGCGAGGCAATTCACTTGGCGCATCAGCCCGGGCCGGAATTTGTCAATGACGATGAGACACCGTCCACCTCAATCCCCGACACCCCTCAAAACAAGGAGCATCAAACCATGCAGAAAACCGACTGAGCCTCAAGAAGGCTTGTTCCAGCGCCTATTGAGCCAAATCTGTGCGGTTGGTGGTGCTCATTTCCAAGCCAGCCCTGCTAATGAAAAAAGACACAGGCAAAGTCGGCCACCTGAACTGATTTGGAAGGTTCGCATGGCATTAGACTTCAACTTTTTCACGTTCGTCGTGATGCACCTGCACGGCACGCGCAAATCAGGGGAGATTCAAGGCTTGATGTAAGCGTAACCTTCTCGGGCCTGCAAACGGCCCACACGGACGACACCAGAAGGCGTGAACTCAGCATCCATGATGAACTGTTCTTTCTTTAGACCCCTGTTTTTTAGCGTGATTTCGCACACCTCGAAGTGGACATTGCGTGCCCTCAACGCAGAGACCAAGGAAGCGTAGTCAATGTTCGGATTGGCTTTGTCTTTGGCGCCCTCAAACAGAAAATCTACGCCGTCCGAATGCGTCACGACAATGATCTGCGTGTCTGGGGCAACATCCAAGTGATTGCGAATATTGCGCAGCCCTTTTGTCGCTTGTTGAGCCGTGTTGTCAATGTGATAAACCACCTTGTCACCGGCCGCTTGGACCAGTGAACTGGCTGCAAGAGCAGCGCAAAGTAGAAAATTTTTAAGGATTGAATTTGCAGTCATTGAGTCACCTTGGTGTGTATTTCCGACGAGCGGGTTATCTTTATATTGCAAAGTCTAGCGCTTTCAACTGAGCGGGGCCTTTTTATTCGATTTGCGACCTCCGTTTGTTAGGCTATGTTCACGCTGCCTTTGTGCCCATGGCCTCAATATGGCTGCGCAGAGTGGACGGGTACATGTCGGTCCGCTTCTCGATTTTGGCGATCGAAGGCTGCTGCACATGCAGCACTTCGGCCAACATCTGCCGGGCCATGCCGTCCGATTTCTCACGGGCTGCTTGGCTCATCCCTGCCCGAAGCTCTGTAAATTTCTTAGCCATCTATCGCTCCTTCACGTCGAAGTTGAACCAGTTGCTGGTCATACAGCCGATCGGCGCGAATCGAAGGCGTACAGCAAGCGAAAAGGTCGCCCGCCACGCTGCGTTCGGAGTTAACACATACGGCCGCGCCTAGATTCGTGGATGCCGCTACTGTGGTGATGGCCTCGCCCAACATGGTCAGAATCAGCTCAATGTCGGTCATGTGGTCGCGCAGGTTTTCGCGCGCCAAGGCTTTCACCTGCTTGTACTCGTCCACCTTGAGTGCAAAACCCCGATGGCCAGTTCAAATTCCCCCACTTATGGCCAGTCAAACTCCTCCATGGGAGGACGGATAGATTATGACGAATCGCCGGTCACGGCGATGCGGGCGGCCGCTTCTTTGAGTCGGTAACTGGGGATCGTGCTGAGTTCTACGCATGGGCCAAGACTCACCACAATGCACAGTTGCAGGAGGCTATCGGCAAGCAGATGCGAAGCTCCGATGTCTCGGGTTACAAGGCATTGGCTGATCGTTGGATGGCTTCAACGCGACCATCGATGACTGCACTCAAGGCCGCTGGGATTCCCATCCGTGGCTCTGACTGTTTCATTAAGGGCCAGTGGATGAGTCCTAGTGCTGCGGCACGGGCTGGTTTCATCTGAACCTGAAATAAGAAAAGCCCCGCGAAGGGGCCTTCTTTCGATGTCTCTTCAGAGTTATTGAGGGGACATCCGAAGAGGTGACGCTACAACGTGCAGACCGAGACCGAAATATTCGGAGCCTTGTCGGCCATGTGACCATAGTTCGAAGTCAAGCAAAGACCTATTGGGTGCATCGAGTTCAATGAAGATATCGAGGTGGATCTGGGTGAGGATGAAATTGGCCATTGCGACCTTTGGTTAGTTAAAACTCAACCTTGAACCGTAGTCCACCACTAAACAAGAGACAAGTTGTAAGCTGTTGCCAATGGGGTGAATGTAGGGGGTGAAACTCAAACCCCAGAAAGCAAAAAGCCCTTATAAATCAATGACTTATAAGGGCTTTGCATACTGGCGGAGCGGACGGGACTCGAACCCGCGACCCCCGGCGTGACAG
>JABMMH010000287.1 GCA_013205645.1 Polaromonas sp.
CTGCGGGCTGGAACATTTGTGCGGCGGCCAGCGCAGCGTCAGCGGCTTCGTGGTGAGCGGCGCCGACAGCGCAGCCGAGCCAGTTGGTGAAGGTCCGGTGCGCGTCATGGTCGACGGCGTCGCTCCAGCCGCGTGACGGATGGGTGGCAACAAATTTAGCCAGAATTTGCGTGATGGGAGGAGCGTTGTGGTCGGCGGCGACCTGTGTATTACGAGCCATGGTGTCTTTCGGCAGAAGCTGCCAGAGGTTGCAAAAAAAAGAGGCTCGTCACTGCGCTTGCAGTGACGACGGTATTTTGTTTTTTAATTGTCGAGCTGAATGCCGCGTTCTTTGGCCAGTTTGGTCCAGCGAGCGATGTCGTAACGGATGAACTCGCCGAATTTTTCAGGCGACATGACCATCGGTTCAATGGCTTCAATCGACAGTTTTTCGCGCAGGTCAGGGGCGCGCAAGACGGTTGCCAATGTTTCATTCAACAGCTTGACGATAGGGGCTGGCATGCCGGCCGGGCCGACCACACCGTACCACTGCTGTGCGTCAAAACCCTTGAAGCCGGACTCGTCCAGCGTTGGCACATCCTTGAACAGCGGGTGGCGCTGCATGCCGGTGATCGCTATCGGGCGGACGCGGCCTGAACGAATATGCGGAATGGCGGCGGCCAAGCCTGGGAACATGGCTTGCGTCTGTCCGCCGATCAAGTCGTTGAAGGCCGGGGCAATGCCGCGGTAGGGAATGTGAACCATGAAAGAGTCGACCTGTTGTTTGAACAACTCCATGGTCAAGTGCGTCAGGGAACCTGCACCGGCCGAGCCGTAGCTGACCTTGCCCATATTTTTCTTCAGGTAGGCGATGAACTCTTTGATGTTGTTGACCGGCAGCGCGGCGTTGACCACCAAAATGTTCGGTGTGCCACCGATCATGCCAATCGGCGTGAAGTCCTTGATCGCGTCGTATGGCAACTTGCGTGTGGCCGGGCTGGTGCCGTGGGTGGCCACGTAGCCTTGCATCAGCGTGTAGCCATCGGGTGCAGCACGGGCGGTGGCTTGGCTGGCGATCACGCCGCCGCCGCCGGCCTGGTTGTCAACGATGATGGGTTGCTTGAGCAGGTTGCCCCAGCGTTCGGTCATGGTGCGGCCGACCATGTCGCTGCCGCCGCCAGCGGCCACTGGCACGATGTAGCGAATCGGTTTGGCTGGGAAGGCCGGTTGCGCCCAGCTCAAGGCGGGAGCGCCCAGCAGGGCAGGTGTGGCGAGGATGAGGCTGCGTCGTTTCATGAATGTCTCCGGTTAGGTGATATTTTCGGTTTATAAAACTAGCTGAACGTATTTAAAGAATCCAGCTAAGTACGAGGTTCAGCTTAACGCCACCAGTGGCGTCGGGGTTGTCAATCGACTGTGCGCATCGTCAACGTGCTCAGCCAGTAATTTGTTGCAGCGTTCAGGGTCGCCTTGGCGTAGCGCGCTGGCAATGTCCATGTGCTCCGTCAAGGACTCTTGCATACCGCTGTCGTTGGCCAAGTTTTTCAAGCGCGAGACATGCAACTTTTGCACGATGCTGCGGTAGGTTTCGCTCAAAGACTGATTTCCTGCCGCCTCAACGATGGCCCAGTGAAAGCGCAGGTTCTCGCCGTAATAGCGTTGCACGTCTTGCTGGCTAGCGGCGTCTTGCATGGCCGAAATCGAGTCGTCGAGCACGCGCAGCAGTGGTGCGTTGTCATGGCTAGCGCGCTGGGCGGCTTGGCGGCCGGCAAAGCCATCCAGCAGGGCGCGCATTTGGTACAGGTCACTGATTTCCTGCGTTGCCAGTTGTCGCACGAAGACGCCAGCATGCTTGCGCGCCACCACCAGTCCAGAGCTTTCAAGTTCGCGCAGGGCTTCACGCACTGGAACCCGCGACACGCCCAGACGAGCCGCCACATCGGGCTCGTTGATGCGCTGGCCGGGGATCAGCACGCCTTTCAGGATGAGTCCGAGCATGTCGTCGCGCACGAGCTTGGCCAATGATGTGTCGCGCACATCGTTGAAGCGGTCAGAAGAGGATTCAGTGAGCCAAGGGAGCATAGTCATTCCGTAGAAAATATATCGTATACGAAATGCCGTCGACGCAGTTAGCGGGTAAACACTGATCAGTTGGGTTGAGCCTGTCCGCTTGGCCGGCGGCTCAAGGGCTCAAGGTCTAAACGGCCTTGGGCCGAACTCAGGGTTTCGGTTTGTCCGGCGTGATGTCGCGAACTTCAACGTCGACCACGTCGCCGCTGGCAACTCTGGGCCGCTCGTCGGGGTGGCGGCCACGTTCAGCCAGTGGACTGGCGGGTGGCCCGCTGGGCGCTGGCGGTGGTTTTGCGCCAGGCCACATGCTTTTGCCAGAGAACTGCTGAAAACGCCCAAAGACCATCGGCCCAGTCGGGCGCTTTCCAGTGACCAAGGCCCGCAACAGGCTCAGCACCACCAACACGACGGCCACAGCCAGCAAGCTGGTCAGCGCGATGGCTGCAAACAGCCAGAACACGAGTCGCATCACCAGCTGGAAAAGACGGGTCATGAAAGCAGACAAATAAATTCCTTGAACAACGGGGGGTGGAACACTGACAACATGCTTAGCTTAGCAAAGCTTGAGCAAACTCGCGCGCGTTGAAGGTTTCAAGGTCTTCGACCTGTTCACCGACACCGATGAAATACACCGGTACTGTGCGCCAAGTGGGGTGGGCTTTGGCGCGCTCCCGCGCCCACAGTGCAATGGCGGCCAGCACGCCACCCTTGGCAGTGCCGTCGAGCTTGGTGACGATGAGGCCAGTGAGTTGCAAAGCCTCGTCGAAAGACTTGACCTGCGACAGGGCGTTTTGTCCGGTGTTGCCGTCAATCACCAGCAAGATTTCATGCGGCGGCATGCCGATGCCGGGGCCGTTGGCCGTGGCGATGGACTCTGCACCGGCACCCGCTTTCGCAATGGTGCGCTTGATTTTCTTCAGTTCTTCCATCAGGTGCAGCTGGGTCGGCAGCCGACCGGCGGTGTCGACCAGCACCACGTCTCGGCCGCGCGCCTTGCCGGCGGTGACGGCGTCAAAGCTCACAGACGCCGGGTCGCCGCCTTCTTGGCTGATGATCTCGACCGTGTTGCGGTCGGCCCAGACCGTGAGCTGCTCACGGGCTGCCGCCCTGAAGGTGTCGGCGGCGGCCAGCAGCACAGAGGCGCCGTGGTCAGCCAAATGCCGCGTGAGTTTGCCGATGGAGGTGGTCTTGCCCGCGCCATTGACCCCTGCGACC
>JABMMH010000288.1 GCA_013205645.1 Polaromonas sp.
ATGGACTTGACGATGGAGGTGTCCGAAACGGCGATTGCCGAATTGGCCAAGGTCGGTTTTGACCCGGTGTTTGGTGCACGGCCGCTGAAGCGGGCGATTCAGCAGCGGATTGAAAACCCGTTATCGAAGTTGTTGCTCGAAGGGCGCTTTCCACCCAAGAGCACGATCCCGGTGGATGTCGACACGATTCGTGATCCTGGCGTATTCAGCTTTGGCGTTAGCCCCGCGGCTTGAACGATGTGAACTGCCGCGCCATGTCGGTGTGTGTAGGCGGCGTCACCAGCTGCATAACAAAATAAAAATCACCGGGTTTGCCACCGTCTGAACCCGGCGATCCTTGACCGGCGAGCCGGATGTGTTGGCCGAGCCGCTGTAGACGTCTTCAAGGTCAATCAAGATGTTGGCGTGGCAAAGCCACGGCTGAACAGCGTTTCAAAAAAAGTCGCTGAAGTCTGCACCTTGGCTTGTCCTGTCACCTTTTGATGCCCAGTCAAAGCCGCGGCTGGTGTGCTCAGTCCCAGCTTTCCAGTGCTGCCCAATCCGCCTCAGCGCTTGGCTTATTTCGGCTGTCCAAAGACCTGTACCCAATAGACGCCGCCCTCACTTTGTGGGGCAACGGCAAAAGCCAGCCCCATCTCGGTGTAGCCGGGTGTCATCAGGTTGGCGCAATGCGAGGGGCTTTTGAGCCAGCCTTGCACGGCCAGATCGGCATTCATTTGGCCGGAAGCGATGTTCTCGCCAACGGTTTGCCAGGCGTAGCCGGCGCGGTTGGCGCGTTCTGGCACATGCAGGCCGTCGCGGCCGGTGTGGCTGAAGTAGCTGTGGCGCGCCATGTCCTCGGCATGCGCCGCAGCTGTTGCGCGAAGGCTGGCATTCAACCGCAGCGGTTGCGCGGCTGGCATCGCCGCTTTGCCGCACAGGCGTGCTTGACGGCGGGCTTTGTTGATGAGCGCCAAGACACGGGTTTCTATCAGCTCTGCATCGGCCACCAGCGGCGGTGAAAAAGGCACAGCCAGAATAAGCCAAACTTGCTTGTCTTTCGCGTAAAAGCCGACTTCTTTGAAATCAGCATCCATCACCATCGGGCAGGAATAACTGGCGGCGCCCTGAGCGATGGCTTGCGCGTCGGCGTAACCGCTGAGGGCGATCAAGGTGGTGCGTTGCGAACGGTAAGTCGCAGCTTGCAGCGCTTCGGCCAGTTCGGTGCCCGACGCTACACGCGCTGCGACGCTTGAGAGTCGGCTGTCTAAGCGGAACGCGGCTGCTGTGTTGGGGCTGCCGCGGCAGCCGCTGCTGCGTATGTTGTTGAGGGCCTGCAGAATGGACTGTGGGTCTGAGGCCAGGGTTTTGGTTTGAGCTTGGGCTTGGCCCGCGCTCAGCAGTGCCAAGCTGGCAAATATGCCGAATGCACAAAAGACTATTTTTTTCAACATGCTGAGAGTTTGACCTTGTTTGCTTGCCGCTGGAAATGACTCGGCGACTGCCCCATGGCATTTTTGAACATCGCTGAAAAAGCACTCTCGCTGGCGTAGCCTCTGGCTGCCGCTGCCGCGATGCCGCCATTGCGCGGGTGCGACAAGGAAACGCCCAAGGCTTGAACGTCGGCGCGGACGATTTCATCGTTCACCAAGGCCATCAACAAGGCCTCGCGCGGGGAGGCCCCTTGCGTAGCGCTGGCAGAGCGGTCGAGGGTACCGATCAACTCGCGTAACAGCGGCGACACCACCAGCATGCGGCAGTCGATCCAGTCCACCGGCGTGACGCTGGCGTTGAGGTAAACCGTGCTAAATTCAGCCGCTTCGAGCACGCTGACGGTATGCAGTGCGCCCGGTGCAATCCAGACAGCTGCGGCATGGCCTAAGTGTCACTGTGTGGGTTTATTTGACTGAATTTAGCTGAAATATGGCATTTTTTCGCTAATCTACAAGTTTGGCCGATATTACGATGCACGCATGACTACTTCAAGCACTCTGGACAGCAGCGTCCCGCTGAGCCGTGACATCGGCGTGATTGGACTGGTTGGCTTGGCGCACATGGTCAGCCACTTCAGTCAGTTGTTGTTGCCATCGCTGTTTCCGTGGCTCAAGGACGAGTTCAACGTCAGCTACGCCCAGCTGGGATTTTTGATGACGATCTTTTTCGTTGTCTCATGCGCTGTGCAGACCCTTTCGGGCTTTGTGGTGGACCGTTTTGGTCCACGGCCGATTCTCTTTGCCGGTCTGACTTTGGTCGGTCTGGCTGCCTTGGGCTATGCCATGAGCACCAGTTATTGGATGCTGGCCGGCTTTGCGGTGTTGGCGGGCATTGGCAATGGCGTGTTTCATCCGGTCGACTACACGCTTATCAACCGCAAGGTGAGTGCGGGCCGTCTGGGTCATGCCTACAGCGTGCATGGCATCACGGGGAGTTTGGGTTGGGCTTTGTCACCAGCCTTGGTGGTCAGTTTGACGCTGGCTTACTCGTGGCGGGTCGCGCTGATGGCGGCGGCTTTGGTGGCCTTTGCTGTGCTGGCCGTGCTGGTGCTGAACCGCCGCAAACTGACGCTACCGCCTGCGCCGCAGGCCAAGGTGTCGGCGGCGGTCGGTACAGAAAGCAGCTTGGGGTTCTTGAGAATCCCCGCAGTCTGGATGTGCTTTTCTTTCTTTTTTGTCTACGCCATCGGCTTGAGCATCGTGCAGGCTTTTGCGCCTGAAGCGGCGCGCCGTCTGCATGATGTGCCGCTGTCTTTGGTGGCGATGTGCCTGACGGTCTACATGGTCGGCAGTGCTTGCGGCATGGTCAGCGGCGGTTTTTTGGCGGCCAACCCGGAGCGTTGTGAGCGGATTGTGGGCTTAGGTTTTGGCTTTGCCGCGTTGATGTCCTTGACCTTGGCCTTCGGCAGCTTTTCCTCACCCAACATGGTGCCGTTGTTGTTTGCCTTGATGGGTTTTTCGTCCGGTCTGGCGGCACCGTCTCGCGACCTGCTGGTCAAGCGCTCAACCCCTGACAACGCCACCGGCCGCGTTTACGGCGTGGTGTATTCGGGGCTGGACATTGGGCAGGCCATTTCGCCGCTGATGTTTGGCTTGATGATGGACCAAGGCAATTTCCGCGGCGTGCTGCTCGGCTTGGCCTTGGTGCAAGGCGTTTTGATCGTCAGCGCCTTCAGTGTGCGGCGGGTGCGGCGCACGGCGCTTTTGACGGCTTGATCTGTCGCGTAACACTGCTGGCGTAGAAGACTGCATTTCTACATAATGAAAGTCAGTCGCGTCCTTCTTGGGCCGGCTTATCTGCATAACTGCTCATCAGGCAAGGAGACGATCTTGATCAATTCCAATAATCCCTCCACCGAGGGTGAATTCGCTCACTGGGTCGACGAAAAAGCGGAGGCTTTTAAGTTTGAGCTGGGAGAAAAATTTCCCGTACCGCCGTCCGAGTTGCATTCTGACTCCCTGCATGTGGAGACCAGCGCGCAAAAACTTGAGGAGGTTTTGCTGGAACATGAAACGCCAACGCCGGAATTTCTGGCGGAACTGCAGGCGTTGAAAGATGCGCCGCCGTTGACTGAAGAGGAGTTAGACCGGCAAGCGATGGAGGCCGGCGGTGCAGATGGCGATAAAAGCATGCCTGAGTAATTGACGCTGCAAAGTGGGCCGCTGATCGCGGCACAATGCCAGCATGACTCAACAACTTGCTGGCCACCTTCTCATTGATTGCCTGATCGCTCAGGGCGTCACCCACGCCTTTGGCGTTCCGGGCGAAAGCTATCTTGCTGTGCTGGATGGGCTGCATGCGCGTCAAGGCCAGATTGACTTCGTGATTTGTCGGCAAGAGGGCGGTGCCGCCTTCATGGCCGAAGCCCACGGCAAGCTCACCGGCCGACCCGGCGTCTGCATGGTGACCCGTGGGCCCGGCGCCACCAACGCGTCCATTGGCGTGCACACGGCTTTTCAAGATTCGACGCCGATGGTCTTGTTGGTGGGTGATGTGGCCAGCGACTGCCGCGACCGCGAGGCCTTTCAGGAGGTCGACTACACCAGCTTCTTCGGGCCCAGCACCAAAGGTTTTGCCAAGCGCGTCGAGCGCATTGACGATGCCAATCGCATTCCCGAATACATCGCCCGTGCTTTTGCCACCGCCATGAATGGCCGGCCCGGACCGGTGGTGCTGGTCTTGCCAGAAGACATGCTGACAAAAATGACCGCCGCCCAACCCTTGCCGCGCGTCGAGGCGGTGCAAGCTTGGAGTGACCCAGGTGCTCTGCGCACGCTGCGTGAAATGCTGTTGGCCTCGAAGCGGCCGCTGGTCATTGCTGGCGGCGGCGGCTGGACGCCGCAAGCCGCCCAAGCCTTGCAACGCTTTGCCGAAAATTGGCAGCTGCCCGTGGGCAATGCGTTTCGTTTTCAGGACACCTTTGACAACCACCATCCGCTGTACGCTGGTGATGTGGGCATTGGCTTGAACCCCAAGCTGGCGGCGCGCATCAAAGAGTGTGACTTGATCATTGCCATCGGCCCTCGTTTGGGCGAGATGACGACCGGCAACTACACGCTGATCGAAGCGCCCAGCCCCAAGCAAAAGCTGGTGCATATTCACGCCAGCGCTGAAGAGCTCAATCGCGTCTTTCAGGCCGACTTGGCCATCAACGCGACGATGAATGCAGCCGCCCGCTCACTCGAAGTGTTGACCGCTCCCGTGTCGGTGGCGTGGGAAGCTTGGACAACGTCCGCCAATGCGGATTACTTGGGTAACTTGGTGCCGCAAGCGCTGCCCGGTGAGGTCGACATGCCGGCCATTGTGGGTTTGCTGCAAAAGCATTTGCCTGAAGACGCGGTGCTGACCAACGGCGCCGGCAACTTCGCCAGTTGGATGCATCGTTTTTACAAACACCACGGTCTTGTCAAAGGCCATAAGACGCAGCTTGCGCCCACCGTCGGCGCTATGGGCTATGGCGTGCCGGCGGGCATTGCTGCGGCGATCACCACTGGGCGGGTGGTTTTCACCATTGCCGGTGACGGTGATTTTCTGATGAATGGCCAAGAGTTGGCGACGGCTGTGCAACATGGCGCCAAGACCATCATCGTCTTGCTCAACAACGGCATGTACGGCACCATTCGCATGCACCAAGAGCGCGAGTACCCCGAGCATGAAAGCGGTTCGCGCTTGAAGAATCCCGACTTTGCCGCGCTGGCCCGCGCTTACGGTTATGCCGGCGTGCGCATCACCCGTACCGCCGAATTTGAAGCCGAGTTGTTGGCGGCGTTGAGTCGCGCTGAAGGCACGCTGATTGAAATCATGCTGGACCCGGACGTCATCAGTACACGCAGCACGCTGTCGGCGATCACGCGCAACGCCAAAGCTGCTGCGGGTTGAATGTGGCTAAGTGCGTCTGAAGGTTTTTAACGCTTGGCCTCAAACGCCGCACCGCCCAAGCGTGCGCCGGCTTTGATGCCTTTTTTGGCAAACCAGCCTTGGTTCATCTCGAGCACATAGCGAACCGGTTTGGTCGAACAATTCGAGTCGGTGGTCTGCGGCTTCATGTCGACGAGATTGACAATGCTGCCATCGTCAGCCACAAATGCAGCTGTCAGCGGCAGCAAGGTGTTCTTCATCCAGAAGCATTGCACCGATGGCTCGTCAAAGACGAACAGCATGCCCTCGGGTTGCGGCATATCTTTGCGGTGCATCAGACCGATTTGACGCTGCTGCGGTGTTTGCGCGACTTGAGCGGTGATCTGGTGCATGCCCGCATTCAGCGTCGTGCGTTGCAGGTCGATTTGGGGCGCGTCTTGTGCAAAAAGTGCGGCCGATCCCAACAAAGCCAACGTGGACAAAAGAGATTTGAAGACCTGCTTGTGGGCGATGGTGCAAGGCATGAGACGATGGTTCATGGGCTAAATCATAAGGGGATGATGAATCCCTGTACGAAAGTAATATTTATGTCTTATTTACGCCTTGTTGGTGCTGCTGCGG
>JABMMH010000289.1 GCA_013205645.1 Polaromonas sp.
ATACCGTCAACCACCACCACTTGGTTGCTGTCCGACGTAGTCCCAAAGCCACGCAAATCAAGCGAGTAGTCACCACCACCATAGAAATCCTGACGCCCGGGAACACCCAGCAAACGCATGATCGCCTCGTTCACCGTCGCAGCGCCAGAACGCTGAATGTCTTCAGCCGTGATCACACTGGTTCCGAAAGGCTGGGCATCGCGCGGGCCCGCTATGCGGCTACCGGTCACCAGCGTTTCGGGCAAGGTATTGACGGCAAGATCTTGTCCACTGGCCACAAAAGCAGCAGGCAAAGACAAAGCAAACACGGCCAAGCGCGCAGGCAATCGTTTAAATTTCATGAAACACAATCGACAACAAAAGCCCTCACCGGCTTCCCCGCCAGTGCATGAGCGTTACGAACGCACGCCTTCGAAAAAGACTAACGTTCACCTTGTTGGCCGGTATCCGGGCTAGCGAAGCTACCTTCATCGCCTTCCCAAGCACTTGTTCAAGGCGCTCAGTGGCTAGTGATGAAAGCGGAATACAGTTTCAAGCACTGAGCTCAAAACGCATTCGTTCGTTTTACCGTTGCGGGGGCAGCGCAGGTTAGAAGCCTTGGCGCCGGCTCACCATGACGGTGTGCTTGGCCTCGGCTCCCTCCTGCTTCCCGTTGAACTGCGGCATGTGAACCACACCGCGAGCACCAACAGAGAACATTCTACGTGCCCTTAGTTCCATCAACCCTACAATTCAGCCTGCTATGGCCGACACACCCCAAATTGAACAGCTGGTTGAACGCGTGGAGCGGCTGTTGCTGCGCTATGACGAATTGCAGCGCACCAACGAATTACTCACCCAGCATGTGGATGCCCTCACGCTTGATCGCGACTCACTGAAGTCACGCCTGAGTGCGGCACGCGCACGCGTCGACGGCCTGTTGGATCGCTTGCCAAAAGCGGAGGTCAAAACAGAAGTTCATGGCGCTTCAGGCACGGCCACGGAGAATCAAAAATGAAGCAGCTTGAAGTGAAGATCATGGGCCAAAGTTATTTGCTCGGCTGCCCTGACGGCGGTGACGAGCGCCTGCTGGAAGCCGTCGACAAAGTCGACATCGCCATGTGCAAGATCCGCGACGCCGGCAAGATCAAGGCGCGCGACCGGATTGCCGTGCTGGCGGCCCTGAACTTGGCCTTTGAGTTGTCTGACCGGCCCGCAGTGCCGGTGCTGCGCCCAGAGGGCGCAGCCAATGACGCGCCCGACAATGCTCGAATAGGCTCCCTGCTGAGCCGACTCGACACAGCGCTCGGCGTTGACGGCCGCTTGCTGTAACCCTAAGGCGAACTCACAGACTCGATGGTTCGGCAGCCGATGTTGTCCTGATCAAGCCTACAATCAAATTGTCTGCGTAACGTGCTGGGTTTTATACTTCCTTGTACCAATGCTTTTTAAGCACGGGCTTGGTAAATTGTCAGGCAGGTGTGATCGTCTCGCGTTAGACGGCCCCGAAGCCTGACTGCCCTCGCCCACCTGGCCCCCGGTTCAGGATGACGATCCGGTCGTTTCGCAGACACCTTATTTACTCGGACCCGATGCTCCTCGAACCCCAACTGATCGTCGAACTCCTTGTCATAGGCCTGTGCACCGGATTTTTAGCCGGCTTGTTGGGCATCGGCGGCGGCATGTTGATGGTGCCGTTCCTGACCTTCATCCTCACAGCCAAGGGCTTTCCGGCCGAGTACACCGTGAAGATGGCCGTCGCCACCTCGTTGGCCACCATTTGCCTGACCTCTTTGTCGTCTGTGCGTGCGCACCACAAACGCGGTGCCGTGTTGTGGCCCATCGTTCGCGTGTTAGCGCCCGGCATTGTGCTGGGCTCCATCGTCGGGGCGCAATTTGCGGCGGCGTTGCCGGGCAAGTTGCTCGGTATTCTGTTTGCGATCTTTGTGGCTTTTTCTGCCACGCAAATGTTCATTGACCGCAAGCCAAAACCAAGCCGCACCCTGCCCGGCCGTGTTGGAACGTTCAGCATGGGCTGGGTCATTGGCATGTTGTCGGCCTTGGTCGGCGCTGGCGGGGCTTTCGTTTCGGTGCCGTTCATGACTTGGTGCAACGTCAAGATTCATGACGCCGTGGGCACCTCGTCCGCGCTCGGATTTCCGATTGCCCTTGCGGGCACGCTGGGCTATATCTGGGCAGGTCAAAACCTGCCGGCCATGCCGCCTGGCTCCATCGGTTTTCTGTACTTGCCGGGCTTGGTCATCATCTCGCTGGCCAGCGTCTGCACGGCACCACTGGGCGCTCGCACAGCCCATCGCATGGACATCCGACCGCTCAAAAAGGTGTTTGCGTCGATTTTGTACGTGCTGGCAGCGTACTTTCTGTTTCGCTGATCAGCGCTTAAAGGGGCTGGGAAGCGGGGCTGCTGGGCTTCGCCCGAACACCAATCGTTTGCTCAATGAGCGCACCGCCGTCACGCATCAAAAAGTCTTTGAAAGCCTGAGCGACGGGCGTCAGTCGCTTGTTTTGGCGGTGCACGACATACCAGTGAAGCATCAGCGGGAAGCCCGCCACATCCAGCACGCGCAAGCTCCCTGCTTCCAGCTCACGGCTGATGGTGTGGGCAGACAAAAAGCTCACCCCCATGCCGGCAATCACCGCCTGTTTGATGGTCTCGGTGCTTTTAATCTCCATCGCAATGTTCAGCCCTGCCATGTGCGAACCAAAGCCCTCCTCCATGGATTGCCGGGTGTCAGAGCCTTTTTCACGCACTAAAAAAGGCTCTTTGGCGAGCCGCGACAGCGAGATATTCTTTTGCGCCGCCAAGGGATGATCGGGTGTCGCCACGACGACGTAGGGGTGTGGCGCCAAAGGCTGGTTGACCGTGTCCATGCCCAGCGGCGGGCGCACCATGATGGCCAGATCTGTCAGGTTGTCAGCCAGCTGGCTCAGAAGTTCTTCGCGGTTGCAGACGCCAAAGTTCAACTTTACACCGACGTGTCGCCTGGCAAACTCCACCAGTAAGTGTGGAAAGAAGTAATCGCCAGCACTGATCACAGCCACATTCAATTTGCCGCCAGAAATGCCTTTGAACTGGGCCATGGTCTCGGCCACTTCCTTGAACTGTTGAATGATGACTCGGCTTGAATGAAGCATCTCGACGCCAGCCGGTGTGAGGTGAATTTTCTTGCCCAGTTGTTCAAACAGCGGCAAACCGGCGTGATCCTCCAGCTTCTTCACTTGCAGTGAAACCGCCGGCTGCGTCAGATGCAACTCTTCGGCCGCACGCGAAAAGCTCAGGTTCCTAGCAACGGCCTCGAAAACCTTGAGCTGGCGCAGTGTTGCGTTTTTCATTGCCTGCCCTGTTCGTAAAAATCATAAGTTAAAGCTAATGCATATTAACAAATACTTTTACTATCATTAATCAGTTTTCCTTTTTACAGTTGCGACAAGTCAGGGGCATCAACCACCCGAAAGTGTCCTTTCACCGCCAAACCATTCAAGGAGAACCTGCATGCTGGAGACAAGCCCAAACCGCGCTGACCAAGCCCGACACGCTTACAACACCGCCTTTGAAAAAGTCGGTCTTAACTGGCACTGGGATGAAGCGACCTTCGAACGTTTGCAGACCAGCGGACGCCTCGCCATCCGGACTTACCTTGAAGACGAGCAATCGCACCTGCTGCGCGCCTACGAGGCCGACTTTTTGGTCGACGCCATCGAAGCGGCCAGAACCAGCACACAGCGCCAGTAACCCAACACACGGAAAATGGCCATGAAAATTGCAATCATTGGGGCTGGCGCCATCGGTGGTTATGTGGGTGCCAAGCTGGCACTTGCGGGCGAAGACGTGACATTCATTGTTCGGGGCGCCAACCTGGAGGCGATGCGCGACAACGGCATCAAACTGATAACGCATGACGGCACCGAGCATGTCGCAAGCAACGTCAAGACGACCAACGACTTCGCAGAAGCTGGCCCGCTTGAAGGCCATCTCGTGCGCAGCGTTGACCCTCACGGCAAACTCACCAAAATGATTCCTTTGGAGCGGGTGGTCGGTTGCGTTGTCTATCCGGCCTCGGAATTGGTCGCTCCCAGCGTTGTCAAACACATTGAGGGCGATCGCTTTCCGGTCGGCGAGTTGGATGGCACGCTCAGCGAGCGCGCCATGCGCATCTCCGCATGTTTTGGCGCCGCAGGATTCAAAGCACCCGTGCTTGAGAACATTCGCGCCGAAATTTGGCTCAAGCTCTGGGGCAACCTGACCTTCAACCAGATCAGCGGTTTGACGGGCTCGATGCTGCAGGACATCGAGGCGGGCCGCGCACCCGAAATTGATGCACTGGTGGGTTCAGTGGTGGAGCTAGGACGCCTCACGCAAACACAAACACAAACACCGCACATCAACACGACCTCTGCCTTGGTCAAATTACTCGCCCAGTCGATGA
>JABMMH010000290.1 GCA_013205645.1 Polaromonas sp.
GTGATCGCCCGCGGTGTCCGCAACACGCAGGGGTTTGACTGGCATCCTGTTACCAAAGAGCTTTGGTTCACCGACCATGGCCGCGACTGGATGGGCGACGACGCACCCGAAGACGAACTCAACCGCATGTCAAAAGTCGGCCTGAACTTTGGCTTCCCTTTCTGCCATGCCAATGGCATAGCCGACCCAGACATTAAAAAGGACAAGGCCTGCGACGGCGTCACGCTGCCCGTGTCAACCATGGGCCCACATGCGGCTGCCATGGGCCTGCACTTTTACACCGGCAGCATGTTTCCAGCCGAGTACAAAAATGTCGCCATGGTGGCGCGCAAGGGCTCGTGGAACCGGACTCAAAAGAGCGGCTATGACGTGGTGATGATCCAAGTGGGCGCCGACGGCAAGAACCCTAAAGTCACACCCTTCATCACCGGCTTCAAGGAAGACAGCCAAGACACCTTCTGGGGCCGTCCGACCTATTTGCTGCAAATGCCAGACGGCGCCATGTTGCTGTCTGACGAACAGCTAGGCGCCATTTACCGCATCTCGTATGCCAAGCCGTAAACAAGTCAACTTCCCACGCTCCCGCAGGGCCCTCGCAGCAGTGGCCCTGCTTTATTCCCTCGGTTCGGCTCAAGCGCAACAGCCCAGTGCAGCCCAGCTGTCGCTGTGCATGGCCTGCCATGGGCCGCAGGGCAATTCACAGATGGCGACAACCCCTTCACTCGCGGGGCAACCTCAAGTGTTTCTTGAAAATCAAATGGTCCTGATTCGGGAAGGATTGCGCGACATCCCGGTCATGAAAGGCTTGCTAGACAAGGTCACAGACCCGGAGATCGTGGCGCTGGCCAGCTATTTTTCTGCGCAGACACCCGTCAGGCAACCCAGCGGTACTGTTGACAATATCGTTTACCTGCGCGGTCAGCAAACTGCACGCACCATGCTGTGCGCGACCTGCCATTTACCGGACTAAAGCGGGCGTCAGCAGATTCCACGACTGGCCGGGCAACAGGAAGATTTTCTGGTCTATTCGATGAAGCAGTTCCGCGACCATGCCGGTCCGGGCCGGGACACCATCATGTCGGCCTCGCTGTTCGGCCTCAAGGACAGCGACCTGACCGATCTGGCTCATTTTTTGACCCACTTCAAGTGAAGCGCCCCCTTCGCTTGTAGCGACGACATTTCGTCCGTCGCAGACTGGTTCAATGCCATGACAATCAGTGTTCGAATGCCCTGATTCACCCGCAAGCACCCAAGCCTCACGCCTCAACGTGGGGCTCTTCTTTTTCTCAAGGACGCCACCCATGCATTCGATTAGACGCAACCGCAGGAACGCCCACCTTGTCCAAACAATTGCGGCAGTGGCCGCAAGCACCCTGTGCAATTCGTGGGTCTACGCACAGACCTTGGATGAAGTCGTGATCTCGGCCACCCGCTCCGAGCAACGCAGTTTTGATGCCCCAGCGGCGATCAGCGTGGTCGACCGCGAGACTATCCAGAACGCCGGGCCGCAGATCAACCTGTCGGAGTCACTGAATCGGGTGCCGGGCCTGACCATTCTGAACCGGCAAAACTACGCGCAAGATTTACAGTTGTCGATACGCGGCTTTGGCGCACGCTCGCCCTTTGGTATCCGCGGCATCCGATTGCTGATCGACGGCATTCCCGCGACCACGCCTGACGGCCAAGGCCAAGGCTCGTCGGTTAGCCTGTCCTCCGCCGAGCGCATCGAGGTGTTGCGCGGCCCGCTCGCACTGATGTACGGCAACTCTTCAGGCGGCGTGATCCAAGCCTTCACCCGAGATGCCCCTGAAGTGCCCGAGTTAACAGCGCAGGCCTACACCGGCTCGTTTGACATGCGCCGCACGGCTTGGCAATACGCTGGCCGCATCGGCGACTACGGCTTGGTCGCCGACTACAGCACCTTTGACACCAACGGCTTTCGAGACAACAGCCAAACGAAACGCACGCAGTTCAACGGTAAGCTCAGCTTCCGCCCGAACGACCA
>JABMMH010000291.1 GCA_013205645.1 Polaromonas sp.
CATCCGGCCCACGCTGGCCTTGGTCGCCACGCCAGCCGGTTTGCGGCAAGTCTTGCTGCGCGGCAGAACGCCCTTGTTTTCTCGGCTGGTGCCGCGTGCCAGCGACGACGACTTATCGGCGGCTTCTGTGTTGACCGAGGCACGCAGAACCGTCCAATACCTGATTTCGCAAGACTGGCTGAGTAGCGCCGATCAGCCGGTCGCCACCCAAGTTTGGTTAGCCGCTGAGCACGCCAAAACGCTGTCTGAACTCGGCAACGACCCGAACTTCGAGGTGCAGTCGGTCGACGTGGTGACCGACGCCTACGTCAGCTTGTTGCCGCTGCTGGCTTCTGCCTCGGCGCAACTGCAGTTTCTGCCGGCACTGTCGCGCACCACGTGGCGGGTTGCCCAGGTTGGCAAGGCCGCCAACGTGATCGGCCTTGCCGCCTTGTTCTTGTCTGCTTTGTGGACGGCGGATGGGGTGTGGGAAACATGGGGCAAGCGCCAGCAGCTGCAAGCGCAGACGACGCGCACCGCAGCCCTGCTTCAGCAAGCGCGCGAAGAGGTGTTGCGGGCCAAGGGCGACCTCAGCCAAGCCGGGCTGGCGGTGGCGACGGTGCAGGCTTGGCAGCAAACCGTCGCCGCACAGCCAGATCAATGGGCGGCCATGCAGCACTTGGCCGAGGCGCTGCAGGCGGTGGCCGGGGTGACGGTGAAGACCATTCGCTGGGAGCTGCCACGCATGCGAGCGCAAACCGCCGGCGGCGCGGCGCCACCGGTGGTGCGCTTGGCTTGCCCGCAGCCCGTTGTGGCGGGCGCTTTGCCCACCAAGCCTGTTTTGGCTTTGCTGAGTCTGACGACGACACTCCCCAGCGAGCTCTCGCAGCGGCAGGCCTTGCAGTTGCAAAGCCAGCTGCTGGCTGCGCTGAACGCCAACGGTTGGTCGGCATTTGTCAGTCAATCGACGCTGAGCTTGGTCGCGAGCCAGGCCCAGCGCGGCAAGCTCGGTGAGCTGAGCGCCCGAAATGTCGACTATTGTCTGCAGCGGGTAGCGCTATGAGCCCAGCACCAGCACCAGCAACGCGCAGCGTCTGGCGCATGGCGCTCATGCCGGTTCTTTGCGGCGTCTTGATGTGCGTTGTCGCGGCCACGCTGGTCGTCGGGGTGAATTGGCTGGCCGACAACACCGCCAATGAGCAAAGTCAGGCACAGACAGCGCTGACCGCCGCCGAGCGGGCCCTGAAAAAAACCCAGTTGGACATGGCGCGCTTGGACGGCAACCTGCAAACCTACGACCAGCTCAAGCAGTCCGGCTTTCTCGGTGTGCAGGATCGACTCGGGCTGGTGGAAGCTCTTGAGGACGCGGCCAAAGCGTTGCACCAAAGCGCGTTCGAATGGGAGCTAGGCCCAGAAGAAAAGATGCAAGCCTTGATCGACAGCCAGACCGGCGAGAAGGTCGCGCAGCTGATGCGGATACCGATGAAGCTCAGCGCCAGTGGCATTCACGAAGAAGAGTGGTTGCAACTGCTCGCGCGTATGCAGACCAGCGGCGCCGGTTCTTTTGTGACCAACACTTGCGTCTACGAAGCAGCCAGCTACAGCAACGCCCGCAGCACCCGCAGCGCAGCGCCTGCTGTCAAAGTGGCGTGTGACTTGTCGTGGTTGTATGTTGTGGCCGAGGGCGACAAGCGATGAGCTATTTTCAGACCACTTTGGCCACCCTTGCCACGCTCGCCGCTTCCGTCCTATTCGCCTCGCTCGGTACATCTGCGGCCATAGCGCAAACGGGCGCAGCGCCTAAAACGCTGGGCTCGCTGGGTACGCTGATCTTGTCGCCAAGCCAGCGTCGGGATCTCGAAGCCTTGCGCCCTGCGCCCAGCAGTGCCCATGGCGCGCTCGGGCCAGCCTCAGCGCCAGATCAAGGGCTTGAGACTGCGGACGTGCCCAGCGCAGAGGTCATCAACGGCGTGGTGATTCGTTCCGGCAGCCGCAGCACGGTCTGGGTCAACGGCCAGCCAGAGTATGGCCGCGCCACCGCCGACCCCCTGCGTGCGTTGAGCGGGCAAGCGAACGATGCGCTGCCGCCCGGCGCGATTCGCATCATCCCGCCGAAAGCCGGCGTCACAGGCAACCAGGAGTCACTCAAATGATGAACAACTGTAAGGCGGCGAGGGCGCGCACAAACCTCCAAGGTTTCACCCTGATAGAAATGGCCATGGTGCTGGTGATCGTCGGCTTGATGATGGGCGGCATCATGGGCGCGCTGGGACCGCAGCTCGACAATAAAAAAGTCAGAGACACCCAAGAGCGCATCAAGCAGGCGTCCGAGGCGATCATGGCTTTTGCCATCGCCAACCGGCGCCTGCCGTGCCCGGCCAGTGCCGCCAGCAATGGCGACGAACAGTTCACCGGCGTTCAGGGCGCATGCAGCAATTTCAACAACGGTTTTGTGCCGGCGCGCACCTTGGGGTTGGGCGAGCGTGGCCCCAGCGGCGTCATGCAAGACGGCTGGGGTTTTGGCATTCGTTATGCCGTCACGCAGGTCACTTACACCGGTTCTGGTAACCCGGCCGTTAGCAACATCAACTGCTCCACGCCTTGCTACCCCTTCACGCAGCCAGACGGCATCAAGAATGCTTATTACCTCAATGGCGTGCCCGGCGTACAGCCCTTGACGGCGAACCTGCTGCAGGTCTGCGCCTCGTCGGACGGCGCCGCAGCGACCACCGCAGTCACTTGCGGCGCACCAACCAATCTTGTCGTCCAGCCCGCCTTTGTCGTCTGGTCTACCGCCCGAAACGGCTCTGAACTGCCCGGTGGCAGTGGCCCCGACGAAGCGGTCAACCTCAATGGGAACTCGGTTTATGTGACCCATTCCCGCACAGAGACCGGCGCCACCAATGGCGCGTTTGACGACATCTTGCAATGGCAAACTGTTGCGGCGGTGTTTCAGAACATGACCAACATAGGCATTCTGAAATAAACCATGGCCGACAAGTTAACGGTCCTTCTCGTCGAAGACGACGCCTCCTTGCGCGACTGGTGGAGTGGCTCGCTGGAAGACATGGGTTACGCCGTGTTGTCGGCTGGCTCGGTTGTTGAGGCCTTGGCGCTGTCCCGGCAGACCGCCAGCCCGATTGAGCTGGCCGTGCTCGACTTGGGCTTGCCGCCGACGCCCAACGAAGCCACGGCGGGGCTGGAATTGATGCGGCTGCTGATTCTGGACCGGCCGGCGCTCAAGGTCTTGGTGTTGACGGGCCAGGACGAACCCTCGG
>JABMMH010000292.1 GCA_013205645.1 Polaromonas sp.
CAGCCCCAGCCCCAGCCCCAACTCCAGCCGCAACGCCACCCGTCTGGCCGACATCCTGACTCGTTATGAGCAGCCCATCTTGGAGGACTGGCTGCGAGAGCAGTTGGCCGCGCTCTCGGCACGCCAGGATTTGATCTCGGCCGCCGCGCTACGAGATCAATCGGCCGAGTTCTTGGCGTTGATCATCCCGGCCTGTCGAGATGGCTCGCTCACCGACATCACCACGCCAGAATGGAAGTCGCCGTGCAACTTCCTGGATGGCGTCTCCCGCAGCCGCGCCACCCAGGGCTTTTCGCCCTCGGAAACTGCCACCTTCATCTTCTCGCTCAAACAGCCGCTCTTTGGCCGTTTGCGGCAGGAATTGGGCGCGGATGCTGCAGCCTTGGCCGACGAGATGTGGACCGCCACGGTGTTGCTGGAAAAACTGGGGCTCTACACCACCGAGGTCTACCAGAAAGCGCGCGAAGAAGTCATCAAGCGCCAGCAAACAGAAATGCTGGAGTTGTCGACGCCCGTCGTGAAGCTCTGGGATGGCGTCATCGCCTTGCCCCTCGTCGGCACCCTCGACAGTGGTCGCACCAACGTCATGATGGAAAACCTGTTGCACAGCATCGTCACCACGGGCAGCAGCATGGCCATCGTCGACATCACCGGCGTGCCCACGGTCGACACGCTGGTCGCCCAATACCTGCTCAAGACCGTGGCGGCGGCACGGCTGATGGGCGCTGAGTGCATCATTTGCGGCATCCGACCACAGATCGCACAGACGATGGTGCACCTGGGCGTGGAGTTTGGCGGCGTGGTGACCAAGGCCACCCTCGCCGATGCGCTGGCCTACGCTTTCCGTCAAATGGGCTACAGCGTCACCAAGCCAACGCAGCGCGCTTGACCAGGGGTGGGGCGCATGGACCGCATTCCGATTCTGAAAGTTGGCGAGTTTCTGCTGGTCAGCATCCAGGTGGACATGCACGACCGCTTGGCGATGAGCTTGCAAGACGCCCTGACGGCGCAGGTGGTCAAGACGCAGGCCAAAGGCGTGCTGATAGACATCTCCACGCTGGACATCGTCGATTCCTTCATAGGCCGGATGCTCGGCAACATGGCGGCCATGGCCCGCGTGCTGGGCGCGCAAGCGGTGGTGGTCGGTATGCAACCTGCGGTTGCGATCACCATCGTCGAGTTGGGCCTGGTGCTGGGCAATGTGCGCACCGCCCTTGACGTGGACACGGGCCTGGCGCTGTTGCAAAGCCTCGTGAATCCAAGCGAGGGCGGCACCCATCATGACCCCGCTGACGCTTGAAACCCTGCCGCTGCGCACCAGCGAAGACATTGTGCAGATGCGTCAATCAACGCGCCGCTGGATGGTTGAAAACAGCTTCAGCCTGGTGGACCAAACCAAGATGGTGACTGCCGCCAGCGAACTGGCGCGCAACGCCATCGACTACGGCGGGGGCGGCAGCGCCTGCCTCGAACTCTTGGCGGACCAAGGCCGCACCGGCATTCGGGCGCTGATTCAAGACCACGGGCCAGGCATCGCCAACCTGGCGCAGGCCATGACCGATGGCTACTCCAGTGGTCAGGGCTTGGGCCTGGGCTTGCCCGGCTCGAAACGGCTGGTCGACGATTTTGAGATTGGGTCCGAGCCTGGCCAGGGCACCCGCGTGAGCATCGTCAAATGGAAATGAATATCCCCCATCATCTGTTTGTTCAGGACACCAGCCATGTTGGCCAGGCGCGGCGGCTTGTCAGCGCCTTGTGCCATGAACTCGAGTTTGATGAAACCCGCTGCGCCGAGGCCGCCATCATCGTGACCGAGTTGGCCAGCAATCTCATCAAGCACACCGGCGGTGTGGGCGGTGATCTGCTGCTTCGACCCCTGCCTGCGAGTGCCACGACCGATGTGGCCGGTATCGAAGTACTGTGCTGGGACAAAGGTCCCGGCATCGCCAACATGGCAGCAAGCCTGCGCGATGGCTACTCCACTGCAGGCAGTGCCGGCACCGGCCTGGGCGCCATTCGCCGGCTCTCGGCGGTCTTTGATTTGTACGCCGTGCTCGGCCAGGGCACCGCCGTGTTGAGCCGCCTGTGGCGCACGACGCCACCGCAAGCTCTGGCCGCGCTCAACGTAGGGGCGGTGTGCCTGCCTGTTCAGGGCGAGCAAGTCTGTGGCGACGCCTGGGTGATGAAACAGGACCCACAAAACACACGGCTGATGGTGGTCGACGGCTTGGGTCACGGGCCGAATGCGGCGGCCGCTGCCAACTTGGCGGTTGCGGTTTTCGAGCAAGACGTCCAGTCCGATTTGGAGGAGCTGATTGAGCACGTCCACGCCGCCTTGCGCGGCACCCGCGGCGCGGCATTGGCGGTGGCCGAGGTGGCCGGGGTGGCCGAGTCGTCAATTGGCCAGCGCAGTGTGCGTTTCGCGGGGCTGGGCAATATTTCAGGGCTGATCATCAATGGCGAGAGCGTCCGCCACATGGTGTCCCACCACGGTACCGCCGGGCTCAGCATGCCGAAAATTCAGTCTTTTACTTATGACTGGCCCCTGGATGGCCTGCTGGTGCTTCACTCCGATGGCCTGGCCACAAAATGGTCACTGGCCGACTATCCGGGGTTGGCCTGCAAGGATGCGGCGCTGATTGCCGCCGTGCTGTTCCGGGATCACCAGCGCCTGCGCGACGACAGCACCGTGCTGGTGGCGAAGACGGCAAGCCGAGCAGCGCCATGACGGACGCCCAGACAAGCACCATGGCCCGCGTTGAAGTCGGCTGCGAGGAGGATGTCGTCCAGGCCCGGCAGCGGGCGCGGCTGATCGCCCAGTTGTTGGGCTTTGATCAGCAGGATCAGATCCGCATCAGCACCGCAGTCTTTGAAATCGCACGCAACGCCCACCAGCATGGGCAGGGCGGGCTGCGCGGCGAGGTGGCGTTTTTGATTGAGGGAGAGCCGCTTGCGCCCCGCTTGACCATCGTTGTGCACGACCACGGGCCGGGCATTGCCGACCTCGACGCCGTGCTGGAAGGGCGCGACACCTCACGCACCGGCAAGGGGCTGGGCCTCAGCGGCAGCAGGCGCTTGATGGAACACTTTCACATCGCCAGCCAGCAGGGCCGGGGCATCACCGTCACGCTCGGTCAAACACTCCCGCCGAGTGCTGCGGCGGTCACGCCGGCGGTCTTGCTGCGCATTGCACAAGCACTGGCTGCAGCCCGCAGCGAATCACCGATGGAAGAAATCCGCAGCCAGAACCAGGAGTTGCTCAGCGCGCTTTGCCAGTTGCGCCAACGCGACGGCGAGATGCTGGCCATCAACAAGGAACTGACGGCAACCAATGCGGGCATGGTGGCGGTCTACACCGATTTGGCGCAAAAAACCGATCGACTGCAGACCGCCGAGCAAGCACTGCGGGCGCGCAACGAAGAGCTCAAAGGCTTTGCCTACACCGTGTCGCATGACCTCAAAGCGCCCTTGCGCGGCATCGCCGGTTACGCCAGCGAGTTGATGCGAAAGCACCGTGCGGGCCTTGGCGAGCGCGCCCAATTTTGCCTTGACCAGATCCTCACCGCCACGCACAACCTCGATCAACTCATCGATGACCTGTTGAGCTATTCGCGCATCGACGCCGAGACGCCTGCGCTCACAGACGTCAATCTGCGCGGGCTGGTCGAGGCCATTTTGCAAGACCGCAGGCTGGTCATCGCCGAGCAGCACACCGAGGTGACGCTGGACCTGCCAGACGCCAGGTTGCGGACGTGGGAGCGGGGTCTGGTGCAGGTGCTGGCCAACCTGATTGACAACGCCATCAAGTACAGCCGCCATGCCATCCCGCCACGCATCAGCATCCGGGCAGAGCCACTGGCGCACGCTTGGCGACTGGTTGTCAGCGACAACGGCATCGGCTTTGACATGAAGTACCACGACCGTCTGTTTGGCCTCTTCAGCCGGCTGGTGCGTGCGGATGAGTTCGAGGGCACCGGGGCGGGTCTGGCCATCGTCAAGAAGGTGCTTGAAAAACTGGGCGGTACGGTCCGGGCCGAGTCGCAACCCGGCCAAGGGGCCAGTTTCTCCGTGGAGTTGCCATCATGAAAACAGCAGATCAAACCCATGCTGTGGTGTCTCTGAGTCGCCCCATCTTGCTGGTGGAGGACAACGCCATGGACGTCGACTTTGCGCTGCAAAGCTTCGAAGAAAACAGCATCCTCAACCCGGTGGTGGTCTGCCGCGATGGTGAAGAGGCGTTCGCCTACATGCTCAAGTACGCCACGCCACATGATCGGGGGCTGCCGATCGTGGTGCTGTTGGATCTGCGGCTGCCCAAGGTGGACGGCATCAGCGTTTTGCGCCAGGCCCGCCAGCATCCGGTCTGGAAGCAGATCCCCTTCATCGTGTTGACCACCTCCAGCGAAAGTACCGACATCTCGCGGGCTTACGAGCTGGGCGCCAACTCCTACATCGTCAAACCTGTGAACTTTGCGGCCTTCGCTGAAGTGGTGAAAAACATCAAGGCCTATTGGCTTTTGATCAATGAGCCGCCATTTGGTGAACACAACCGGAGGCGGCCATGAAACTGCTCTACGCAGAAGACAACCCCCAGGATGCGGACCTGACCCGCAGCCATTTGGCAGAGCACGCGCTGGAGATCGAGCTGCAAGTGGTGAGTACGGGTGCGGCTTGCCTGGAACAAGTCCAGCGCAGCCCGCCAGACCTGCTGTTACTGGACCACCACCTGTCAGACATCGACGGCGTGACGCTGCTCCCTCAACTGCTGCGGCTGGCCCCCAGCCTGCCGGTGGTGATCGTGACCGGTGATGGCGACGAGGCGCTGGTGGTGCAGGCGCTGAGCCTGGGGGCCGCCCACTACGTGCCCAAGCACGACCACTACCTGGACACCCTGGCGGACTTGTTGCCCATGGTGCTGACCGAACACCGCCTCAAGTTTAGCCAGGGGCTGCGCGCTCGCCAGACGCCACAGCGCATCTTGTATGTTGAACATCTGCCGATGGACATTGACTTGACCTTGCGGCATTTTGCTGAAGCGGCTCCGCATTTTGTTGTGGACGTCGTGCGCACCTGCGCGCTGGCGCGGACGCAACTGAACCAGCTGCCCGCGTATGACTTGGTGCTGCTTGATTTGCAGATGCCCGATCAAAACGGCTTGGATTTCATGAGAGAGGCCAAGTACCACGTGCAGCAGTTGCCGCCTTGCATCGTGATCTCAGGCAGCGGCAGTGAAACCACCGCTTTGGCAGCCTTGAAGTTGGGTGCCACCGACTACATCATCAAACGCCATGGTTATCTGAACGAACTGGCCGGACGCATCAACAACGCCATCAGCCAGGCACAACTCAGCCGCGCCTATGCGCAACTGCGCCAGCTGTCGCAGGCGGTGGAGCAAAGCTCCGAGAGCATCGTCATCACCGACGCCGAGGACCGCATCGAGTACGTCAACGCGGCGTTCTCGCGCAGCAGCGGCTACCCGCGAGAAGAAGCGATCGGCCAGC
>JABMMH010000293.1 GCA_013205645.1 Polaromonas sp.
ACCCGCAGCAGGGTGGCCTGCGCTGATCTGCTCAGACAAAGCTTGGGCCACCTGCTCTGCCAAGCCGAGGCTTGGTTTAACCGTTTTAAACGGAGCGATCATGGAGTCTGCGTAAGTGATTGAGGTTTAAAAAACCAGCGTCTTCACGCCAGCGTCAGTCCCCAACAAGCACACATGCGCTTTTTGAAAGGCAAACACGCCCACAGTCACCACGCCCGGCCATTGGCTCACCTCCAACTCAAAGGCGCGCGGCTCCAGAATTTGCAAACCCGTCACGTCCAAAATATGTTGCCCGTTGTCTGTGACCAGAGGCACACCATTTTTCAAGCGCAACGTCGCCACGCCGCCCATGTCGGCAAACTGCAGCGCGATGCGTTTCGCCGACATCGGAATAACCTCTACCGGCAGCGGGAATGTACCCAAGGTGGTCACCAGTTTGCTGTCGTCGGCAATGCAGATGAACTGGCGCGACTGCGCCGCCACGATTTTTTCGCGCGTGAGCGCCGCTCCGCCACCTTTGATCATGTTGCCGGCGTGGTCAATCTCGTCGGCACCGTCAACGTAGACATCGAGTTGCTCGACGTCGGTCGCCTCAAACACCTGGATACCCAATGCCTGCAGGCGTTCTGTCGACGCGATGGAGCTAGACACCGCGCCAGCGATGGGGTGCTTGAGCGTGGCCAGCGCGTCGATGAACTTGTTGACGGTCGATCCGGTGCCGACGCCGACCAGCATGCCGGGCTGGATGTAATGCAAGGCAGCTTGGCCGACGAGGGTTTTCAATTCATCTTGTGTCATGGGGTTCCGAGTGGTTTTTTGCGACAATCAGCGCTCTTGCCCACGCCCCGGGTGTTGCCCCTCAAAGCGTGTCGCTGCCTTGCCATTCAGCCCTGAATTATCCAATGTCCCTGCTCCCTTACGCTCTGGCCCGCCCTTTTTTGTTTAGCCTAGACGCGGAAACAGCCCACGACCTGACCATGGCCGCACTGGCGCGCTCGCAGCACACGCCCCTCAAGATGGCGTATTGCGCTGGCCGGATTGATGATCCGATCAAGCTCGCAGGGCTGACCTTCCCCAACCGCGTCGGCATGGCGGCGGGTCTGGACAAAAACGCCCGCTGTATTGACGGCTTGGCGGCCATGGGTTTTGGCTTTGTCGAAGTCGGCACTGTGACGCCCAAACCGCAAATAGGCAACCCGAAGCCGCGCATGTTTCGCCTGCCCGAGGCTAACGCACTGATCAACCGCTTGGGTTTGAACAACGACGGGCTGGATGCCTTTGTCGACAACGTCAAGCAGGCTCGCTTTCGCAAAGACAGCCGCCAACGCGCCCAAACGCCCATGCTGCTGGGACTGAACATTGGCAAGAACGCGACCACGCCCATGGAAAATGCGACCGACGATTACTTGGCCTGCTTGGACGGTGTCTACCCGCATGCCGACTATGTGACCATCAACATTTCCAGTCCCAATACCAAAAACCTGCGCACCCTGCAAGCCGACGAAGCGCTGGACGCACTGCTCAGCGCCATGGCCTTGCGGCGTGAAGCACTGGCCCAGCAGCATGGCCGCCGGGTGCCGTTTTTCGTCAAAATCGCCCCCGACTTGGACGACAGCCAGATCGAGATTATTGCACGCACGATGCAGCGCTATGCGCAATCAGACGCCGCAGGCAGTCAACTTGGCTGGGGTCTTTTGGCCACCAACACCACCGTCAACCGTGAAGCCGTGATACGACTGGCGCATGCCGACGAAGCCGGCGGTCTGTCAGGCACGCCGGTGCTCGCAGCCAGCAACCATGTGATCCGGCAACTGCGCCAGTCTTTGGGTAAAGACTTCCCCATCATCGGCGTCGGCGGCATTTTGAGCGCCGAAGATGCCTTGAGCAAAATCCAAGCGGGTGCGGATGTCGTCCAGATCTACACCGGCCTGATTTACAAAGGGCCAGAGCTTGTTAAGCAGGCGGCCGCGGCCATTCAGCGCGGTTGCCCCTAAAGCTGAGACTGGCAAGGGGCTCAAACCGCTTCGAACAGCACGTCTTGAGCGCCTTCCCACAGGACCTTGTTGCCGAGCTGCCGGAGCTGCTCACGGCCTTCGACGATGGTCAGGAAATGGTTGCCCGCCAGCTGGCCCATCTTGCTTGAAAAACTGCAAGCGCCGTAAGCCAGAATGATCTCGGTTTCGCTGTATCCGCCTGGGTAAAACAGCATGTCGCCGACAGACGGGTGGCTGGTGTGATTCTCGAACCCCACGCCGAGTTGAAAATCTCCCAAGGGTACCCAGCAGCCTTCCCCGCTCCAGCGCACATGAATCAGTTTTTGCCGATACGGCAAAAGCTTGCAGAAGGCGGCAACGGTGAGTGGCGCGTCTGGATGTGTTTCGCCCAAAAAATGCAGGTCGCCAACGGTGATCTTGATCAATGACATAAAACTCTTTTCATAAAACAGGCATCAAGCCATGGTCAAGTCGGTCTTGCGTTGAGCCCAGCCCGTCATACGGCCCTCGACCCATGAAGACAAGGCATACAAAACGATACCCATGATGGCCAACAACACCAAGCCGGCAAACACCAAGGGCACATCAAAATTGCCACTGGCAATCATCATCACGGTGCCGATGCCTTTGTTGGACGCCACGGTTTCGCTCAGCACCGTACCAACGAAGGACAGCGTGATGGCGATCTTCAGAGACGCGAACAAGTAAGGCAGTGCACGCGGCAAACTGACATTCCACAAGATGTCTCGCTTGCGAGCACCCAGCACACGCAGCACGTCTTCAAGTTCAGGCTCGGTACTCGCCAGACCCGTGGCCACATTCACCACCACTGGGAAGATGCAGATCACCATCGACGTCAAGATCGCCGGCACCGTGCCAGAGCCAAACCAGATCACGAACAAAGGCACTACCGCCACCTTTGGAATACTCGAAAAACCCACCAACAAGGGATAGGCCACGTCATACGCCAGCCGTGAAGACCCAATCAGCACGCCCACCAAGATGCCTATCATCACGCCCAAAGCAAAACCAACCAGCGTGGTGTAGAGCGTCTGAACCGTGTGCGGCCAAAGCAAGGGCATTTTGTCGATCAAGACCATCGCGACCTGGCTTGGCCGTGGCAACACCAGGTCCGAAACACCGCTGACCAGACAAGCGATTTCCCAGAACAAAAAGAAACCCAACAAGGTGAAGGCAGACAACATGCGCTGCCGCGTTTGAGAAGTCATGTTGTTCATGCTGGTACCGCCTGCGCTTGTGCCTGAGCCTGGGCCATTTCCATGGCGTCACCGTCACGACGGGCTGCCGCAATGCGCATACGCAATTGCTGCACCAAGCCACCAAATTCAGCCGAATAGCTGCTCTCTAAAGTCCGCGGCCTGTCGAAAGGAACGTCGCGCACATCTATGATGCGACCCGGTCGGGAGCTCATCACGCAGATTTTGTTGGCCAGATACGCCGACTCACGCAGGTCATGCGTGACCAGCAACACGGTCGGCTTTTTGGTCATCCACAGCGACTGCATGATGTCCCACAACTCCTCGCGGGTGAATTGGTCAAGCGCACCAAAGGGCTCGTCAAGCAACAACAATTCAGGGTCATGAATCAAAGCACGGCACAGCGAGGCGCGCTGCAACATGCCGCCAGAAAGTTGCCATGGACGTTTGTCGCCAAAGCCGCGCAAACCCACCTGCGCCAACAGTGCTTCGACCCGGTCTGTGTATTCACCGTGTCGTTTGCGCCGGTAGTCTTGCCGAAATGGCTGAACAATCTTCAGTGGGATCATCACGTTGTCCCGAATCGTCAACCAAGGCAGCATGGTCGGGTTCTGAAACGCCAGGCCCACGCGCAAGCGCGGCGCTCCTGACGGATTGCTGTCGCCCGGCCCCCGGGAAGCCACCGCACCGACCTCACGACCATCGGCGATGACCGCGCCTGAACTCGGTTTGAGCAGACCGGCAACGAGTTTGAGAATGGTGGATTTTCCGCAACCACTCGGACCGACCAAGGCGACGAAGTCACCCTTGTCGATGCCCAGTGAGGTGTGGTCCAGCGCCACCGTGCCACCGCCGTAGCGCAGTGTCACGTCGGACAGTTGAATGAATGAATTGGTCATGAAGTCTTTCCCTTGATTTCAAATGCAATAGCTAGATCGCCACGCGAGTCGGCATTCGGACGATCGCGGCCAAGGGCCCGCCACCGGCCGGGCCTTGGTGCTCGGCGCCGCCAGATACGTAGAGGGCACCCAGCCCCACCACGGATGCCAAAACAGCCCCCACCGCGGCGCGTGCATGGCGCGTGGAATGAATGTCTGAGTCGTTGAGCATGGTGTTACGCACACCGCGTACAAGAGCGTCTGGGCTGGCCTCGGCTTTGGCTAACAGGTTAACCACCCGCGCCGAAACCTCCGCCTGATCCCGGTCCGGGTCCAAGCCGAAAGCACCCTGCAACAGCTTGCGCACACTGGCAGCATCGATGGCATCCGTCATGACGGTGTGCGCAATCCGCAGCGTGGAAGCGCTGCCAACCGCCTCACCCAGCACGATCACGACATTTCCTTCGAGCTCAATGCCAGCCGACACAGAAGCTCGCTCAGAATAAAGTGTCCAGTCGCTCAAGACCACCGCGTCACTCACTTGCTCGGGTGTCACTTCGTTCAGTGCCAGCGCCACGCCAAGGGCTGAGGCACCGCGTGAATAGCCCATCGATTCGTAACTGTCATGCGTCACGGGTGTGCAGCCACGGGACAGCGCATCCGCCGTTTTGGCGGCCGTCAACAGCGGACATTTGACTTGTACAAAATGAACATCTGCTACGTCAGTAATGCCCGCATCGCGCATCGCCTCCAACGTGGCTTCCTGCGTGGCTTTGATCTGTGCGGAGCGTCCCATTTCTTCAGGCAAGAAATCGCGCGTATGGACAATCCCCAAAACCAAACGCTTTTCAGTGGATGCTTGACCCTCTGCCACAGGCAAGCAGCGACGTGTGAAGACCGTGAAATGCGGCGACAAAACACCCTCAGTGCCGCCCGACATCACCAAGGCAACACGGCCATGCACCTGCGCGGGCGTGCAACCCAAGGCAGGCGCCAGTAAATGACACCAAGCACTGCTGGCGTATTCGCGTGTGAAGTCATTCACGCAACCATTGCCTTCGGTCTTACCCATCACCGCCACGACCTCGGCAGGCAGCAACTCGCCTGAGTCGATCAGCGCTTGCACGCCCGACAAATCGCCGGGGCCACGACAAGCTATACGCCAGACCTCGACCTGTTGACGCTGGGGCTGCATCATTCGGCAACTTTCGAATGCGGCAAGGCCGCCATGACTTCAGCCGACGGCAGCGCGTTGACGGGAACACCAGCCGGCGTTTGCAAGATAGCGCTGGTGTAGTGCTCGGTGTTGCGCGGCTTGGGGGTTGGCATCTTTTGCACGCTCTTGACAGAACGACCCCAGCCGGCGGCATCTGCCACGAGCTTGCCGTGTTGCATCACAAAACGCCCACGCACCAGCGTGTGCACCGGATAGCCTTGCACAGCACGACCGTTCCAAGGCGATATCTTGCTGATACTTTGCAAGCGATTTTGTGAGAGCACGCCGGCGAGGTCCATGTCGACGATGGCAATGTCGGCATGCGCGCCCGGCGCGATGACGCCCTTGGTGCCGAAAAGTCCCCAGGCTTTGGCAGGCGCCACGGCGCTCCAACGAACATAGTCCATCAGGGTCGCGCGGGCTTTGTTGACTTCCGTCAGCATCAGCGGCATCTGGGTTTCGACACCCGGGAAACCGCAGTCGCAGTCCCAAATGCTCTCGCGGGTTTTTTCATCTGGCGAGTGCGGCGCGTGATCGGTCGCGATCATGTCAATCGTGCCGTCCATCAAAGCATCCCACAGTGGCTGGTTGTGGCGCGCTTCACGGATAGGCGGATTGAGCCGCATGATGCCGCCCAGCGTGCGCATGTGGTCGGTGTTGAGCAGTAAATATTGCGGGCAGGTTTCAGCCGTGACATCGACACCCCGCCGCTTGGCTTCGCGCAGCAGAAAGAGCGAGTCAGCCGCGCTGTGATGCGCAATATGAACGCGCGCACCAGTCCATTCGGCCAGCGTCAGCACGCGGCCAATGGCTTCAATCTCAGCCACCGCAGGACGGGCCGCCAAGTGCGCAAAAGCATCGATGCGTCCAGCGGCCTGCATGTGTTGCTGTCGACGCGACAAAATGGAAGAATTTTCAGCATGCACCAC
>JABMMH010000294.1 GCA_013205645.1 Polaromonas sp.
ACGCCGTCTACGGCCCGATCACCTACGACATCGCCAGCCTGATGCGCGACGCTTTTTTGAGCTGGGATGAAGAGTTCGTCATCGACATCACCATCCGTTACTGGCAAAAAGCCCGCAAGGCCGGCTTGCCGGTGGGCGATGACTTCGGCGAGTTTTACCGGGCGGTCGAGTGGATGGGTCTGCAACGGCATTTGAAAATCCTCGGCATCTTTGCGCGCCTGACCTTGCGCGACGGCAAGCCGCAGTACTTGGCGGACACGCCGCGCTTCATCAAATACGCCCGCAGCACCGCCTCGCGTTACCGTCAACTCGGGCCGTTGATGGTCTTGCTCGACGAGATTGAAGGCAACGAAACCCGCATCGGATACACCTTTTAATGGCCGCCCGTTTCTTTGCAGATGTACCCATGGCCGCAGGCGCTACATTGAGCCTGCCCGACAGCACCGCGCGCCATGTGCAAGTGCTGCGCATGCAGCCCGGCCAAAGCATCACGCTGTTCAACGGTCAGGGCGGCGAGTGGGACGCCAGCATCACGCGCATGGGCCGCAGCGATGTCGATGTCTGCTTGGGCGCGCACCGCGCCAGTGAGCGCGAAGCCGGCCGCAGCGTGCAATTGGCGCTGGGCATGCCAGCCAACGAACGCATGGACTGGCTGATCGAAAAAGCCTCCGAGCTCGGTGTCAACAGCTTGCAACCGCTGCACACCAGTCGCAGCGTGCTGCGCCTGTCGGGTGAGCGCGCCGAGAAAAAACAAAACCACTGGCAGTCCGTCGCGGTGGCGGCTTGCGAACAATGCGGAGGCAACCGCGTGCCGGCGGTGGCCCCGGTGCGCGATCTGGCGGCTTGGCTGAAAGCCCTGCCAGCCGCCACGGCCGAACAACCGGTGCTGCGCTGCCTGCTTTCGCTAGCCGAAGGCACGCAGCCGCTGGCCACCGTGCTGGCAGATCTTCCAAACAACGTCGCCGTGTGTTTTTTGAGCGGCCCTGAAGGTGGTTTGAGCCCGCAAGAAGAAGCCTTGGCCATCGCCAGTGGGTTTGCGCCGGTGACCTTGGGGCCAAGGGTGCTGCGGGCAGAAACCGCTGCGCTGACGGCCTTGGTGCTCGCCTTGAATCACTGACATAAACCCTAGCCTATGAACCGCAACCTCTGGCTCCTCACGCTCTGCCAAGGGCTGTTCCTGACCAACAACGTGACCTTCATCGCCATCAATGGCTTGGTCGGGCTGAGTCTGGCGCCACTGGGCTGGATGGCGACTTTGCCGGTGATGGGCTATGTGGTCGGTGGCGCACTGTCGACCGGTCTGGTGGCGAAAACGCAGAAACGCTTTGGCCGAAAAAACTCGTTTCAGCTGGGTTTGGCCGTCGCCTTGGGCTCGGCGCTGCTGTGCGCTTGGGCGGCCTACACCAGCCAATTCTGGCTGCTGGTCGGTGCCACCTTGATAGCAGGGTATTACAACGCCAATGCGCAGTTGTACCGCTTTGCAGCGGCCGAGTTGGCGCTGCCTGAGTTCAAGGAAAAAGCGGTTTCTTGGGTGATGGCGGGCGGCTTGATTGGCGCTGTCGCTGGGCCGAACCTCGCGGCCTACACCCGCAACTTGACCACCATTCCCTTTGCCGGCGCTTACCTGGCGTTGGCCGGCGTGGCGCTGCTGGCGATGCTGTTGTTGTCGGGCATCCGCTTTCCACCGGTGCCGGCGCAAACAGCCCATTCAGGTGGCCGGCCGCTGGGTGTGATCATGCGCCAACCGGCCTTCATCGTAGCAGCGGCGGCCGGCGCTTTGGGTTACGGCGTGATGAACCTGTTGATGGCGGCCACGCCGATTGCCATGCAGGTCTGCGGCCTGCCTTTTTCGGATACGGCGCTGGTCTTGCAATGGCATGTGATCGGCATGTTTGCGCCTGGCTTTTTCACCGGCCATCTTATTCGCCGCTTTGGCACCCTGCCGGTCATGGGCGTTGGTTTGGGGTTGAACATTTTGTGCGTGATGGTGGCGCTGTCGGGTGTCAGCTTGCACGAGTTTTTGGTGGCGCTATTTTTGGTGGGCGTCGGCTGGAATTTTCTGTTCACCGGCGCCACCACGCTGGCATTGACCACTTACCGCCCAGAAGAAAAAGACAAGGCGCAAGGCGCGCTGAACTTCTGTGTTTTTGCGGTGCTGGCGATGTCGTCGCTGGCCTCCGGCGTGTTGGTCACGACGCAGGGCTGGCGGCTGCTCAACCTTGGTTCGCTGTTGCCGTTGGCACTGACTGGCGCAGCCTTGGTTTGGTTGGCTTGGCTGCAGCGGCGCCCGGTGCTGGCCTGAGAGCCAGCCGCTGACCTGAAACGCCTAGACCGCTCAAGCCGGCATTTGCGCGATGACATGCGCCACTGCGGCCGTGAGTTTTTTGGCGTAGGGCACGTGCAAAAATTCATTCGGGCCGTGCGCATTGCTTTTAGGACCAAGGACGCCGCAGACCATCATCTGGGCGTTCGGAAAACCTTGGCTCAGCATGCTCATGAGCGGAATCGTGCCGCCCTGCCCGATGGTGCCGCAGGACGCGCCAAAAAATGCCTGTGACGCGCTGTCCAGCGCCTTGTCAAACCACGGTGTTGACGCCGGTGCGTTCCAGCCGTTCGCACCGCCACCACCCTGAAACGTCACCTTGGCCTGGTACGGCGCGTTGTCTTCGAGCAGCTTTTTGAGTTCTTGCACGGCTTGCGCGGCGTCCACCAACGGTGGCAGCCGCAGGGATAGCTTGAAGGCGGTGTATGGCCGCAACACATTGCCGGCGTCTTTCAGAGCTGGCAAACCATCGGCACCGGTGACGCTCAAGGTCGGCCGCCACGTGCGGTTCAGCAAGGCTTCAACCGGGTCGGTGGTGGTCGGCAGCGTGAAGACGCTGGCGCCTTCGCAGTCATAGTGCGCCCATGGAAAGCGCTTGTACAACTCGTCGCCCAAAATAGCCGCCGTGGCGTGCGCTTGCGCGAGGCGGTCGGCCGGTACTTCGCAGTGAAAACTGGCCGGCAACAAGCGCCCGGTGGCACTGTCTTCAAGGCGATCCAGCACTTGCCGCATGATGCGAAAACTGGACGGCACCAAGCCGCTGGCGTCGCCCGAGTGAATGCCTTCGGTCAGCACTTCAACTTTGAGCGTGCCGGTGGCATTGCCACGCAAACTGGTTGTGAGCCAGAGCTGGTCGTAATTGCCGGCGCCTGAGTCGAGGCAAATCACCAACCCGACATCGCCCAGCCGGCTGCGCAAGGCATCGACATACGGCAGCAAATCGTAGGAGCCGCTTTCTTCGCAGGTTTCGATCAAACCGACGATGCGCGGATGCCCGACCTTTTGACTCTTCAAAGCTTGAATCGCCGCAATGCTGGCGTAGGCGGCATAACCATCGTCAGCGCCGCCGCGGCCGTAGAGCTTGCCGTCTTGGTAGACCGGCGTCCATGGGCCGAGGTCGGATCGCCAGCCGGTGAATTCGGGTTGTTTGTCCAGGTGGCCATACATCAACACGGTTTGCGCCGTCTGGCCAGGCACCGCCGCGCGCGTGGCCGGCACTTCAAAAAACAGCACGGGCGTGCGGCCGGGCAAGCGGACGATTTCAAC
>JABMMH010000295.1 GCA_013205645.1 Polaromonas sp.
CATGCGCTTGACTTGGTGGTATTTGCCCTCCGTCAGCGTCAAACTCAGCTGAAGTTCGCCGGTTTGCACGCAAGCCGCCGCGCGCACCGGTTTCGGGTCGTCGTCCAGCACCACGCCGTCCAGCAGTTTTTGCACCTGCTGCGCGTCAACCGGGTGCTTGACCGTGACCTCATACACCTTGGGCACGTGGTGGCGTGGCGAACTCATGCGGTGAATGAATTTACCGTCGTCCGACAGCAGCAGCAAACCGGTAGTATCTTGGTCTAAGCGGCCGACAGCCTGCACGCCCGCCGCGGCACCGCCGCCGCGCTGGCGAATCGGCGCCGGCAACAGGGTGTAGATGCCGGGGTGCATGCCGGGTTTTTGCGAGCACTCATACGCCGTGGGCTTGTGCAGCATCAAATACGCTTTTTCGTGGTACTCCCAGGGTGTGCCCTGGACTTCGAAGTGCAGCCCTTGAGCCTCAAAAGGTGCGGAAGCGTCGTCACAGACCGCGCCGTTGACGACGACCAAGCCTTGTTGCACCAAACCGGCGCAAACCCGCCGTGTGCCAAAGCCTTGAGAAAATAAAATGTCTTGTAATTGCATGCGTGCCATGGTCGTTTTGTCGATGAGTGTCGAGATGGGCACTATTGTCGCTGGCTTGGCACGGTTTCGGCACGCTCAAAATGCGCGCACAAGCGCTCAATCAGCGACTGCGCATACGCCGGTAAAGCGGCGCGGTCACGCGTCAATATAGAACGCTCACGCACGCACCACGGGTCACTCAGTTGCACCAGCGCCAAGCCCATCGCCGCCTGATAGCGCAGCGCGGCAGACTCCGGCACGATGCCCACGCCGACGCCCGCGCCGATCATCCGGCACATGGCGTCAAAACTAGACAGCTGAATGCGCAGCTTCATGGGCCTGCCGAGGCGCTCTGTCACCTGCGCCAAAAACATTTGCAAGGTGCTGCCCTGCTGCATACCAATAGCGTCTTCGTCCAGCGTATCGGCAAAAGCCACTTGCTGGCGCTGCGCCAAGGGGTGCGACAGCGCGGTGGCCAACACCAGCCGGTCAGTGCTGAAGTGCAGCCGCTCCAGCCCCAGCGTGTCGACCTGACTGGAAACGATGCCCAAGTCAGCCCGACCGTCCTGCACGCCGCGGGCAATCTCAGCATTCGGCTTTTCCTGCAGGTCGATATTCACTTTCGGGTTGTCGGCTAAAAACAGCGGCAGCAACTCTGGCAAAAAGTCAGTGACAGCAGTGGTGTTGGCAAAAACGCGCAAATGGCCGCGCAGGCCGCCGCCATATTCGTTCAAGTCACCCTGCATCTGGTCGACCTGGTACAGAATCAATCGGGCATGGTGCAAAAAAGCCTGCCCCGGCGGCGAGAGTCGAACACCGCGAGCCTCCCGATAAAGCAAAGGCATGTCGGCTTGCACTTCAAGCGCCTTGATGCGGGCGCTGGCCGCGGCCAAGGACAAATGGTGCTTGGCCGCAGCCTTTGTCAGGCTGCCTTCTTCGGCTGTTAATAGAAATAGCCGTAAGTCGTTGAGATCAAAATGCATGACGCCATGTTACTGCGCCCAGCCGAGCCTTCTGTTTTTCCGAAGGCTCGGTTTGAAAACCCCTGATTGCGCTGAAGCCGTTATCGACCGAACATCAGAGACTCGAGAAGAAATCACAAAATGACAACAACACGTTTTCCAAAAGCCGCGCCAACGACCCGCCGCGCCTTGCTGTTGACCGCAGCGCTAAGCCTCTGCAGCTCAGCCGCAGTACTGGCGCAAAACACCGCACCCTACCCGAGTCGCCCGATTCTGATGGTGGTGCCGCAAGCGGCGGGCGGCACCAACGACATCGTTGGCCGCGTGGTCAGCCAAAAACTCGGAGAGCTATTGGGCACGCCCGTGGCGGTTGAAAACCGGCCGGGTGCGGGCGGCAACATCGGCACCCAGTACGCCGGCAAGGCCGCCAAAGATGGTTATACCTTGCTCATGACCATCAGCAGCAGCCAGGCCATCAACCCGGCGCTCTACAAAAATCCGGGCTTTGATCCGGTCAAAGATTTCAAACCCATCGCCCTGATTGGCGCTGTGCCCAACGTGCTGCTGGCCAACCCGGACTTTCCGGCCAAGTCGGTGAAAGAGTTGATCAGCTTGGCCAAGGCCAAGCCCGGGCATTACCAGTACGCATCAGCCGGCAACGGCACGCTGAACCACCTGCTGGGCGAGATGCTCAACAGCATGGCCGGCATCCAGTTGCAACACGTTCCCTACAAAGGCGTTGCACCCGCACTCAACGACGTTCTGGGTGGCCAACTGCCGTTGGTGTTTGCCAGCCTGCCGTCGTCGCTGGCGCAAATCAAGGCCGGCAAGCTGAAGCCGCTTGCCGTCAGCAGCCCACGCCGCTCGCCTGCCTTGCCGGATGTGCCGGCGCTGGCGGAAATTCTGCCGGGCTACAGCGGCACACTATGGATTGGCCTGTTTGCACCCGCCGGCGTGTCGGCCGAGGTGCTGGCCAAGCTGCAAGACGGCATGGGCCGGGCGCTGGCCAGCAAAGACTTGCGTGACAAGCTAGAGCTGCAAGGCGTTGAGCTGGCAGCACCGACCACGCCCGAGCAATTTGCCGCCCTGCTGAACGAAGACATCGCGCGCTGGAGCCAGATTGTGAAAAGCTCTGGCGCCGCCGTCGACTGAACTGAAATGAACTGAATCACTGCTTAGGTATTTTGAAATGACGACCGCACCCGATCCCCTTACCCTAGATAGCACCACCCTCGCCCACCTGCAAGACTGGCAAGGCCGAACCGAAACCTTAGAAGACCTGATCACGCCCGCACCGCTGCGGGCGCTCAGCGCCACGCTGGACCGCGATGACCCGACGCCCATGGCGGGTACCGAGTTGCCAGCGCTGTGGCATTGGCTGTTTTTTCTGCCGCATCACCGGCAAAGCGAGATTGGCCTGGACGGCCATGCCAAGCCCGGTGGCTTTTTGCCGCCAGTGCCCTTGCCGCGTCGCATGTGGGCTGGCGGCCGTTTGCAGTGGCATGCGCCGCTGCGGGTCGGCGACGCGGTCAAGCGGGTCTCGACCATTGAGTCGGTGACGCACAAGTCGGGTCGCAGCGGTGACCTGCTCTTCGTGCTGGTCAAGCACGAGATCAGCAACGCGCAAGGCCTGTGCTTGACGGAAGAACACGACATTGTTTACCGTCCAGCAGTGCAGCCCGGTGACCCAGTGCCAACCCCTGTGGCCGCCGAGCCAGGCGCCGCTTGGCAGCGCGACCTGACGCCAGACGACGTGCTGCTGTTTCGTTACTCCGCCCTGACCTTCAACGGCCACCGGATTCACTATGACCGCAAATATGTCACCGACGTCGAAGGCTATCCAGGCCTGATCGTGCACGGCCCCTTGATCGCCACGCTGATGGTCGACTTGGTGCGCCGGCACACCGACCGACCCATCAAACGCTTTGAATTCAAAGCCCTGCGCCCGACCTTTGAGTGCGCTGACCAACGCGTCATGCGCGTCAACGGCCAAGCTGAAACTGGTAGCAATGGTGACGGCTCGCAGATCCGCCTGTGGACGCAAGACCATGCAGGCTGGCTGACCATGCAAGGCACGGCCGAACTCGGCTAAAACCCTGGCCGCACTGAACACAATTCATCTGAACAAAGTTATTGAGAAAACATGAAAACAACCATTCCTACTCCTGACGCCCACCAAGACCTGCGCGAAGCCCTGCGCGACCTGTGCGGCAGCTTTGACGCCGCCTACTGGCAACAAGTCGACCACGAACGCGGCTACCCCGAGACCTTTGTCAACGCACTGACCGAAGCCGGCTGGCTGGCCGCGCTGATTCCCACCGAATACGGCGGCTCTGGCCTCGGCTTGGCCGAAGCCTCGGTCATCATGGAAGAGATCAACTTTTCAGGCGGCAACGCGGGTTCATGCCACGGCCAGATGTACAACATGGGCACGCTGTTGCGCCACGGCTCTAAGGTTCAAAAAGACCTGTACCTGCCCAAAATAGCCACCGGCGAATTGCGCTTGCAGTCGATGGCCGTGACCGAACCCAGCACCGGCACCGACACCACGCAACTCAAAACCACCGCGGTCAAAAAGGGCGACCGCTACGTCATCAACGGCCAGAAGGTTTGGATCTCGCGCATTCAACACTCCGACCTGATGATCTTGCTGGCCCGCACCACACCGCTAGCCGAGGTCACCCGCAAGAGTGAAGGCATGTCGATTTTCATCGTTGACTTGAAGCAAGCCATCGGCAATGGCATGACCGTCAAGCCGATTCGCAACATGGTGAACCACGAAACCAATGAAGTGTTTTTTGACAACCTCGAAATCCCTGCCGAGAACCTGATCGGCGAAGAGGGCAAGGGCTTCAAATACATCCTTGACGGCCTGAACGCCGAGCGCACTTTGATCGCCGCCGAATGCATTGGCGACGCCTACTGGTTCATCGACCGCGCCCGCCGCTACGCCACCGACCGCGAAGTCTTTGGCCGGCCGATCGGCCAAAACCAAGGCATTCAATTCCCGATTGCCGACAGCTACATCGAGACCGAAGCCGCCAACCTGATGCGCTTCAAAGCTTGCGCCCTGTTCGACGCCGGCCAGCCTTGCGGGGCAGAGTCCAACATGGCCAAGTACCTGGCCGCCAAAGCGTCTTGGGAAGCGGCCAATGTGTGTCTGCAAACCCATGGCGGTTTTGGCTTCGCTTGCGAGTACGACGTTGAACGCAAGTTCCGAGAAACGCGTCTGTACCAAGTCGCCCCGATCTCCACCAACCTGATTTATTCCTACGTCGCCGAGCATCTGCTGGGCTTGCCAAGGTCATTCTGATGACAAGCACGACTCCGCAAACCCAAGCCCGGCCACGCCCGCTGGACCACATCACGGTGGTCTCGTTGGAGCACGCGATTGCAGCACCTTTTTGCACGCGCCAATTGGCTGACCTCGGCGCCCGCGTCATCAAGGTGGAACGCCCCGAAGTGGGTGACTTTGCCCGTGCTTACGACAACCGCGCACGCGGTGAAGCCTCGCACTTTGTCTGGGTCAACCGCTCCAAGGAAAGCTTGGCGCTGGACCTGAAAGACCCGCAGCACTTGGCCGTGCTGAAGCAACTCATCGCCAAGGCCGATGTGCTGGTGCAAAACCTGGCACCCGGCGCGACTGGCCGCATGGGACTCGACGCCGCCACCCTGCGCGCCGCTGACCCGCGCCTGATCGTTTGCGACATCTCGGGTTACGGCAACGACGGCCCGTACCGCGACAAAAAAGCCTATGACTTGCTGATTCAAAGCGAGGCCGGTTTTTTAAGCATCACCGGCACGCCAGAACAACCGAGCAAAGCCGGCAACTCGATCGCCGACATTGCGGCTGGCATGTATGCGTACACCAACATTTTGTCGGCCTTGATGCAGCGCGACAAAACCGGCGAAGGCTCGCACATCGACGTCTCCATGCTCGAGTCCTTGGGCGAGTGG
>JABMMH010000296.1 GCA_013205645.1 Polaromonas sp.
ATCTTCGCTGGTTTGGCTGGCATTTTGGTCTGCTCGTTCTTGGGCGGCATGCGTGCCGTCACTTGGACTCAAGTGGCCCAATATGTGATCTTGATCATTGCGTACCTGTTGCCGGTGGTTTGGTTGTCGGTCAAGCACACGGGTGTGCCGGTGCCGCAAGCTGTTTACGGCTACACGCTTGAAAAAGTGACGGCCCAAGAGGAGCTGCTGCTGAAAGACCCGAAAGAGCTGGAAGTACGCGGCATTTTCAAAGCCCGTTCCGACGCTGCGGTTGAAAAACTCAAGGACGTGCCAGCTGCCATGGCTGCAGACAACGCCGCGGCAGAGAAAAAACTGGAAGAGCTGAAGGCGTCGAATGCCGCTGTCGCTGAAATTCAGGCTGCCGAAACTGCTTTGGCCAAGTTACCTAAAGACGAAGTGGCTGCTCGCGCTGCTTACAACGCTGCACGGACGTCGAATGCGGCGCGATCCAATCCGCCGATTCGACATGCGCAACCTTTCCCAGGCAAGGATGAGGCCACGCAAGACATTGCGCGTAAAAACTTCATGGCGCTGGTCTTCTGTCTGATGATTGGTACGGCCGCCTTGCCGCACATCCTCATGCGCTACTACACCGTGCCCTCGGTGCGAGAAGCTCGGGAGTCGGTCACTTGGTCGCTGTTCTTCATCTTTTTGCTTTACTTCACAGCACCGGCGCTGGCAGTATTGGCCAAGTACGAGGTTTACACGGTCTTGGTGAGCACGCCATTCGCCAGTCTGCCCGAGTGGATATCGCGCTGGAATGCGGTCGATCCAAGCTTGCTGTCGGTGGTTGACATCAACAAGGACGGCATTTTGCAGTTGGCGGAAATCTCGATTGGCGGCGACATCATTGTGCTGGCCACGCCTGAAATTGGTGGTCTGCCTTATGTCGTCTCGGGCATGGTGGCGGCCGGTGGTTTGGCTGCCGCGCTGTCCACAGCTGACGGCTTGCTGCTGACGATTGCCAACGCCTTGTCGCATGACCTGTACTACAAAGTGCTGGACCCAAATGCCTCGACCGCACGTCGCGTCATGGTCTCCAAGACCTTGTTGCTGGTGGTCGCCTTGGCTGCGGCGTATGTGGCGGCGCAGAAACCGGCGGACATTTTGTTCCTGGTGTCGGCGGCGTTCTCGTTCGCAGCGGCGGCGTTCTTCCCGGCCCTGACTTTGGGTATTTTCTGGAAGCGCGCTAACAAGTGGGGCGCCTCACTCGGCATGGTCGCGGGTCTGGGTATCACGTTCTATTACATGATCACCACCCAGCCTTGGCTTTACAAGCTGACACATGGCACGGCGATCACGCCAGAGATCATCAAGGCCAACACGTGGTGGGACATTGCGCCTATCTCGGCCGGTCTGTTTGGCGTGCCACTCGGCTTTGCGGTGATCATCATCGTCTCGCTGCTGACCAAGGCACCAGGCCGTGAGGTCCAAGAGCTGGTCGAGCATGTGCGCTACCCAAGCCTCGACGGTTCAACGTCCGGCGCCAGCGCTGCGCACTGACGACTGAACAGCCTTTAGTCAAAACCCCCGTCACGTCAGGTGGCGGGGGTTTTTTAATTGGTGAGAATGACCATTCAGCGACCGACAGTCTCGCCCGTGCCTAGAATGTTTGCCTCACCCGCAAAGATCGCTCCCTCATGTCTCAAGGCATCATCCGCATTCGTGGCGCACGCCAGCACAACCTTAAAAATATTGACCTGGACATTCGCACTGGCGAGCTGACGGTGGTCACCGGCCCCAGCGGGTCGGGCAAGTCCTCCTTGGTGTTTGACACGCTGTTTGCCGAAGGCCAGCGCCGCTACGTCGAAACCTTCTCCGCCTACGCACGGCAGTTTCTAGACCGCATGGACAAGCCGGCGGTCGACAAGGTCGAAGGCGTGCCGCCGGCCATCGCGATTGACCAGACCAATCCGGTGCGCAGCTCACGCTCGACAGTCGGCACCATGACCGAGCTGAATGACCATCTGAAGCTGCTCTACGCCCGCACCACGCAACTCTTTGACCAACAAACCGCTCAGCCTGTCCGGCACGACACACCGGAGTCGATTTATGCCGAGTTGATGGCCCGCACCCAAGACGCCGACCCGCGCGTGGTGATGACCTTCCCGGTCGAGTTGCCTGCCAACACCAGCGCCGAAGAAGTCGCGCAGTGGCTGTCTGCCAGCGGTTTCACCCGCGTGCATGCCGAGCGCGAGTTGGCCACGTTGTCGGGCGTTCGCAAAGTTCTGGACGTGGTGGCCGACCGCTTCCGGCTGCACGCCACCGAAAAAGTCCGCGTCATCGAAGCCATTGAAATGGCCCTCAAGCGCGGTGGGCGTTTGAATATGTATGTGATGGGGGCCGAAGCAACGAGCGTTGAGGTGCTCCACAGATTCTCCAGCGGTCTGCATTGCCCAGCCAGCGACCTTCGCTACGCCGACCCAACGCCATCGCTGTTTTCCTTCAACTCGGCCATGGGTGCGTGTGACACCTGCCGGGGTTTCGGCCGTGTCATCGGCGTTGACTACGGTCTGGTGATTCCAAACGACAAACTCACCCTGCGCTCCGGCGCCATCAAGGTGATGCAAACGCCGGCCTGGAAAGAAGCCCAGGACGACTTGCTGCGCCACGCCGAAGTGGCGGGTATTCCGCGCGACACGCCTTGGTACAAGCTCACGCCGGACCAAAAAGAGTGGGTCATCAACGGCTCGCCCAGCTGGAACGGTCAGTGGAACCAACACTGGTTTGGCATCAAGCGCTTCTTTGAGTACCTTGAGAGCAAGGCTTACAAAATGCACATCCGCGTGCTGCTGTCCAAGTACCGCAGCTAC
>JABMMH010000297.1 GCA_013205645.1 Polaromonas sp.
CATTCACATTCGCTGTTTTGTGCTCGACCCCAGCGTCGCCTCCAGCCTGAAGTTCTTACGCAAGACGCCTTGGGCCCGCGAAAAAGTTGAGAGTCTTTACCTCTTCATGCTGCGTGAGCAGCGCAGAGCAGCACACGGTCAAAGTCAAGGTCACGCTCAACGGCCGTGATCCCGCCCCTTCAGTTTCATCACCTCGACGCAGACCTGTTGGTGCTCGACAAACCAGCCGGCCTGCTGGCCGTGCCCGGTCGCGGTGAAGACAAGCAAGATTGCCTGAGCGCACGCGTTCAAAGTCTCTACCCGGATGCGCTGGTGGTACATCGGCTGGACATGGCCACCTCGGGGCTGATGCTGATGGCGCGGAACCCCAGCGCACAAAGGGTGTTGAGCTTGGCCTTTGCCGAACGCCGCGTGCACAAGCGCTATGTGGCGGTGGTGCATGGGCTGATGACCTCGCATTCAAATACCTTGGCGGACGCAGACGGTTGGCGCCTGATCGACCTGCCGATTGCGGCTGACTGGCCGAACCGCCCGCCGCGCGTGATCAACCACGACAGCGGCAAAGCAAGCCAGACCCGCTGGCGTATCGACAGCCATGACGCCCAAGCCAACACCACCCGACTGCAACTGGAACCGCTGACCGGCCGATCCCACCAGCTGCGCGTGCATTTGCTGGCGCTGGGCCACCCGATCGTCGGGGATGCGCTGTACGCAGCCCCTGACTTGGTTGCGTTGGAGAGCCGGCTGCACTTGCATGCGTCGGCGCTGGCTTTCGACCATCCCGTCACGGGGGTGAGACTGAGTTTTGACAGCCTTGCTCCTTTTTAAGGTCGGTTGACGCCGTAGCAGCGCACAGTGGTCTGGCCAAGTCTTTATGATGGCCGTCATGACACACACACACCTGACCATCCTGACCGGGGCATCGCGCGGCATGGGCCTTGCCATGGCCGAACAACTGCTCCAGCCAGACCGCACGCTGTTGTGCATTTCACGCCATGCCAACCCAGCCCTGGCCACACTGGCCGAAGCCCAGGGAGCGACCTTGATTCAATGGACGGAAGACTTGGCCCAAGGCGCTGCGGTCAGCCGCCAGCTCGAAGCGTGGTTGCTGGCGCAAGAGAGTGCCGGTTTTGCCAGCGCAACCTTGATCAACAACGCAGGCGTCATCCCGCGCATCGCGCCGCTGAGCCACAGCGATGCGGATGATTTGGCACAAGCGCTGCGTGTCGGCTTAGAAGCGCCGATGCAATTGAGCGCGGCGTTTTTGCGGGCGACGGGCCACTGGTCAGTCATGCGCAAGGTGCTGAATATTTCATCGGGCCTAGGCCGCCGGCCAATGGCCTCGCAGGCGGCTTACTGCGCGGCCAAGGCCGGCATGGACCATTTCACCCGCTGTTTGGCGCTGGACGAAGCCCTCAAGCCGAACGGCGCCAAGGTCTGTGCCTTAGCGCCCGGCGTCATCGACACCGACATGCAAGTGCAATTACGCAGCGCAGACGATGCGCTTTTTCCAGACCGAAAAGGCTTTTCCGGACTGCACCAAGGCGGTCAGCTCAGCTCGCCGGTCGATGCCGCCAGGAGCGTGCTGGCGGTTTTGGCACGGGCTGACTTTGGTCAAAATCCGGTGGCAGATGTGCGGGACTAGGTACGCTCAGTCGCGTACCACCAACACCGGCAAATGCGCGTGCGACAAGACCTGTGACGTGACGCTGCCCAGAATCAGTTTTTCCAGACCTTTGCGGCCGTGCGAACCCATGACGATGAGGTCAGCACCGATCTCGTTGGCCTTCTCCAGAATCACTTTGTAGACGGTGTGGCCTTCTACCAAGGCCGTGGTGATCTCAATGCCGACCGTCTGAAACGCGTCCTGGGCGACTTGCAATGCCAGTTTGCCCTCGGTCGTTGCGGCGCTCAGGTATTCGGCATGGCCGTAGGCAAAATCAGTGCCTGCGCCGGTGAAAACGTAGGGGTCAATCACGTAGATGGCCGTGACCTGGCTTTTGAAGATCTGCGCCAGACCGATGGCTTTTTCGATCGCCCGTTGGGCGTTGTCAGAGCCATCTGCCGGAATGAGAATGTGTTTGAACATCCTAAGCCTCGATCCTCACACCCTTCCAGAAAGCCACGCGGTCTTTGATCGAATCGGCGTCGTTCTTGGGGTCCGGGTAGTACCAAGCCGCATCGGTGTTCATTTCGCCGTTGACCAGCAGCGAGTAATAACTCGCCTGCCCTTTCCAAGAGCACATGGTGTGGTGGTTGCTGAAGGTGACGCAGTCGCGGTTGAGCGAGCTGATGGGGAAATAGTGGTTGCCTTCGAGCGTAACGATGTCGTCGCTCTCTGCAATCACGGTGTCTTGCCAAATGGCTTTCATGGGTGTCCTTGGAATTCGCTGGCAATTTGCTAAAAGTGCAAGCTTACACGTCGCCTTGTGGATGAGCCGGGGCCATCAGCAAAGGCGTTCGAAACAACACGGTTAGTATTTGAGTTGATCCGAGCCACCCTGCAAAGCCAAGCGCTTTCAATTTCAATTTTTCATGCCTGACGTCGCTACTTCTAATTTTTCCACGGCCTTGGGCTGCTTTGCCCTGCTGGATGACCAGCAAGCCCCTGCAACCGAGGCCGCCTCTCGTTTATACACGGGACACGTCGCCACTCTACAGATCAGCGATGCCGCTGCGTTGGACCATGCCATCGCCCAGATGCAGCAAGCGCTGGCACAAGGACTGCATGCCATCACGCTGCTGAACTACGAGCTGGGCGCCGAACTGCACGGCGTGCAGCCACGCCATCAAAATGACCATGCAACTGCCCCAAGCCAGCCCAGCCAGATACTGCTGTTCAGCCACTGCGAAAACATGACGGCTGAGCAAGTTGCGGTCTGGCTGGAGGCCCGTGAACAGCAATCCTTCAGCGGCCGCAGCGGCCAAGTCGGCCCCGCCGGGATTATCAATTTGCAAGCGAGCGTGGGGCCGCTTGAATTCGCCGCAGCCTTAGAGCGCATTCACGCGTACATCGAGGCCGGCGACAGCTACCAGATCAACTACACCTACCGCCTGCACTTTGACGCTTATGGCTCGCCGCTGGATTTGTACCGGCGCTTGCGCGAGCGTCAGCCAGTGCCATACGGCGCACTGATCGGCTTGCCGGACGGCAGCGCCGTGTTGTCGCTGTCGCCGGAACTTTTTGTGCGCCACAGCCAAGGCGCGTTGCAGGCACAACCCATGAAGGGCACGGCGCCGGCCGGCACGCTCAATCGCCAGGACGACGCAGCACTCTCTGCCGCGCTGGCCAGCGACCCGAAAAACCGAGCCGAAAACGTCATGATCGTCGACTTGCTGCGCAACGACTTTGGCCGCGTCGCCCAAGCCGGCAGCGTGAGCGTGCCCAAACTCTTTGAGGTCCAGCGCTTTGGCGACGTGCTGCAAATGACGTCGACTATTTGCGCCCGCTTGCGCGCGGACGTCGGGCTGGCCGAGTTGCTACGGGCCGTATTGCCCTGCGGCTCGATCGTCGGCGCGCCCAAGCGCCGCAGCTTGGAGATCATTCGCGAGCTGGAGGTCGATGCACGCGGCATCTACACCGGCGCCATCGGCTGGTTTGAGCCGCCTGCGGCCAACGCGCCGCCAAGCCAACTGCCTGATTTTTGCCTGTCGGTACCTATCCGAACGCTGACACTGGCGCCTTTGCAAGACGGCTTGCGCGCCGGTGAAATGGGCGTGGGTGCGGGCATCGTGCATGACAGCCAGCCAGACACAGAGTACGAAGAATGCCAACTCAAGGCCGGCTTTTTGACCGGCCTCAGCCATGACTTTGAACTCTTTGAAACGCTGCACGCCAGCCGCGAGCAAGGGGCCCGGCACCAAGCGCGGCACCTCAAGCGTTTGGCTCAATCGGCTGCCGTGTTTGGCTTTCCGATGGATCAAGACGCCATCGCTATGGCCTTGGCCGACGCTTGCGCAGCGCTGCCACCTGGCATAGCGCACAGACTCCGACTAGCGCTGGATGCCAGCGGCCACATCAAGCTTCAAAGTGCACCGCTGCAAGGCTTGGCCGGACCGGTGCGGGCACTCTTGGCAAGCGAGGCAACCGAGGCCAGCGACCTGTTTTTGCGCCACAAGACCACCCTGCGCGAGCGTTACGACGCCGGCTGGCGTGCCGCCGAAGCCGAGGGCGCTTTTGACATGTTGTTTTTCAATGCCGAGGGCGAATTGACCGAGGGTGGACGCAGCAATGTGTTTGTCAAACTGCAAGGCCGCTGGTACACGCCACCGCTGGCCTGCGGCGTGTTGCCCGGCGTGATGCGCTCGGTGCTGCTGGACGACCCGGACTGGAACGCCACTGAGCGGCGCTTGACCCGCAACGACCTGCTCGCCGCCGAAGCCCTGGTGCTGTGCAATTCGCTGCGCGGCGCCCTGCCGGCAACGCTAGGCTGACCCGCCTTTGGGATGGGTGGCGTCGGTCATAGGGTCACTTATATCGTTCACGCGCCAAGGCGGCACCTTTGGCCAGCGCTTCGAGTTTCTTCAGGGCTACTTCACGGCTCATCGGTGCCAAGCCGCAATTGGTACACGGCAGCAGCCGGTTTTTAGGCACGTACTGAAGCGCTTTGCCGATGGTGTCGGCGACTTGCTCGGGTGTTTCAATCACGTCGCTGGCGACGTCGATGACGCCGACCATGACATCTTTGCCTTCCAGCAGCGCCATCAAATGCGGCGGCACATGCGAGTGGTAGCACTCGAGGCTGACTTGCTGAATGCTGCTTTTGGCCAGCGCCGGCAGCACCTGCTCATACTGCCGCCACTCTTCACCCAGCGTTTCTTTCCAGTCGTCATTGGCCTTGATGCCGTAGCCGTAGCAAATGTGCACGGCGGTCGTGCAGGTGAGGCCCTGCGCAGCACGCTCCAGGGCTTTGACGCCCCAGTCGGCAGCTTCTTTCATGTAGACATTGAAAGCAGGTTCGTCAAACTGAATGACGTCCACACCGTCGGCTTGCAAGGCCAAGGCTTCTTGGTTCAGCAGCTCGGCAAAGGCCATTGCCAGCTTGATCTTGTCACCGTAAAACTGGTCGGCCACGGTGTCGACGATTGTCATCGGGCCGGGCAAAGTGAACTTGATTTTCTTTGTCGTGTGGGCGCGCAAAAACTGGGCTTCGGCGGCATGCACACGGCCCTTGAGTTTGAGCGCCGAGACCACCTGCGGCACCATCGCGTCGTAGCGGTTGTCGCGAATGCCCATCTTCACTTTGTGCTCGAAGTCAATGCCTTCGACTTGCTCCAAAAAGCCGTGCACAAAATGCTGGCGCGACTGCTCGCCATCACCAATCACGTCTAGGCCAGCGTCTTCTTGCGCCTTGATCCACAGCAGCGTGGCATCCAGTTTGGCCTGCGCCAGTTCAGCGCCTTCGACCTTCCACTGCGGCCAGAGTTTTTGGGTTTCTGACAACCAAGCGGGCTTGGGCAAGCTGCCGGCAATGGTGGCGCTGAAAAGGGATCGGGTCATGTCTGGGTTTCTCCGTGAGGGCTGATGTCTGAAGCCGCTGTCATTGTTGTGAATTAATGCATCGCCACTATAGCGAAAGAAAGCCCGTAAAAGCCACTGGCTAAAAGGCTGTTCCAATAGATGCCTTTCCTGTACCCGACCCAAGACGAATCTCATGGCACTCAAAGCCACCATCTACAAAGCCCAATTGCAAATCGCCGACATGGACCGCAACGTCTATGCCGACCACACGGTGGTCATCGCGCGCCACCCGTCAGAGGCCGACGAACGCATGATGATCCGCCTGCTGGCATTCGCTCTGAACGTCACCGCCGACGACCAAAAGGGCAAGCTCGAATTCGCCAAAGATCTTTGGGATGTGGACGAAGCCGCTCTGTGGCACAAGGATTACACCGACGCTATTCAGCACTGGATTGACGTTGGCCAGCCTGATGACAAACGCCTGATGCGCGCCGCTGGCCGGGCCGAGCGGGTGACGGTGCTGAGCTTTTCCAGCAGCACGCCGGTGTGGTGGAAAGCCATTGAAACCAAACTCACGCGGGCTAGCAACTTGGTGGTCTGGCAAATTGACGCGGCTGAAAGTCAGGCGCTGGCCAAACTCGCAGCCCGCACCATGCAACTGCAGGTGACGGTGCAAGACGGCACGGTGTGGATGAGCACCACCACCGACTCCGTCGAGATCACACCGCGCCGCCTGACGCCGCGCCCGGATTAGCCCTTGGCTGCCTCTTCATCATGCTGGTAAACCGGTAGTTCGGCGCCGCAGTTGAAGCAGAATTTGGCAGACTCTGTTTGCCCTTCAGTCAAGCACTCTTGACAGGTACGGGTGGTCGGCAAGGCCTGCCGGCGGCCCATGCGTTGCGCGGCCATTTCCGCCGTGACAATCCCAGTCGGCACCGCCAACGTACCCCAGCCCATGAGCATCATGAAAGAGGCAATCAAGCGGCCAAAATCAGTCTTTGGCACAAGGTCGCCAAAGCCGACGGTGGTCAAGGTACTGATGGCCCAGTAAACCGACGTCGGAATGCTGGTGAAGCCATTGCCCGGTCCTTCGACCACGTACATGACGGTGCCAAAAATAAGCACCAGCATCAACACGGCGGACAGAAACACCAGAATCTTGCGGCGGCTGGCGACGAACGCCTGGGCCAACGCCTGATATTCATCCACGTAAGCGGCGAGCTTGAAGACCCGGAAGACGCGCAGCAAACGCAGCACGCGCACGTCAATCAGCGCGTAAAGCTCTGGAAAAAACAGTGCCAGATACGTTGGCAACACGGCAAGCAAGTCGATCACGCCAAAAAAACTCGTGGCGTAAAGCAGCGGACGCCGCACACACACCAATCGGGCGATGTATTCGAGCGTGAAAAAGACCGTGAAGACCCATTCCAACCCGTTGAACCATGGATCGTAGCGACCGCTCAAGGACTGCACGCTGTCCGCCATGACCACGCCGACGCTGATCAAAATAGCCAGAATCAGCATCACATCAAAACGCCGGCCGGCCACGGTGTCGGCCTCAAAAATGACGGTGTAGACCTTCAACCGCCAGCCGTCTAAGGGCTTGCCCAACACGTCGTCAGAAGCTAAGAAATGCGGCGGAACTGTGGATTTTGGAGAAGGTGTCACGTGGCTTGTTCTGGCGAGCTTGGGCAAATGTTACCCAGTATCACTCAAAGGCTGGCAAGTTCGGCTTTGCAACAGGCTTGCCAGCGGCGATCCAGGCGTCGTAACCGCCACCAATCGAGGTCACAGACAAGTAACCCATGTCATGCAGTGAGCGAGCGGCCAAGGCGGCTCTGCCGCTGGTTTTGCAATACAAAACAATCTTCAGGTCGCGCGAGCAGAACTCTGGCGTACTGCTGAGTTTGAATTCCAGCATCCCACGCGACGCATGCACCGCACCAGGGATGTGGCCATCCACAAACTCTTCGGCTTCACGCACATCAAGCAGTACATCGGCGTTGCGGATAACGTCTTCAGCCTGCGTCACCGGGACTTCCCGAATCAGCGCTTTGGCAGAGGTCACAAGGTCGTGGGCAGTTTTCATGGAGACTCCTGAAGTAAGTAATTGGAAATTCAATTATGCGACCCAGTGAACACAGCGCAAAGATGACAGCCCAGCAAGTCCGACTGGATACCAAACGCATCGGCCGCCAAGTCGGTGACCGCACCACGCTCGATTTGTTGAACGCAGAAAACGACGCCAGCGCCGCCGACCTCGCCTTGCTGCAAGCGCGCATCGACACCCTGCAAAGCCGCTTGCGGCTAGACGCGCTGGCCGGGAAACGCGACACGCAACGCTTGCAAGTTATCAACGACGCGCTACAACCCTGAGCCGCTATCCGCTAGGTTGCCGTTTGAATCTTGCGGCGATGCCACTGAAAGATGGATTGGTTCACGCTTTATAGTGAGCATTGGGCACACGCCGTGATCGTGCTACCACCCAGGACCGGAGCCACCATGCCACAAATTTCTATTCAATCCTTCTTTGACCCTGCGACATTCACCGTGACCTATGTGGTGTCAGACCCCAAAACACAGCGTGCGGCCATCATTGACAGCGTGCTGGACTACGACCCCAAGTCGGGTCGCACTTCGCACACCAGCGCCGACAAAGTCATTGCCTTCGTCAAGCAAGCCGGCCTGCATGTCGAATGGCTGCTGGAAACCCACGCGCACGCCGATCATTTGTCGGCCGCGCCCTACTTGCAGGATCAACTGGGCGGCGGGATTGGCATCGGGCGGCATATTTGCACGGTGCAAGCGGTCTTCAAAAAAGTCTTCAACGCCAAAGACATGAACACCGATGGCAGTGATTTCGACCATCTGTTTGAAGATGGACAAGAGTTCAAGATTGGCGACTTGGCTGTGCGCGTGATGCACACGCCAGGTCACACGCCGGCCTGCCTGACTTACTTGGTAGGCGAAGACGCCTTTGTCGGTGACACCTTGTTCATGCCCGACTATGGAACGGCCCGTTGCGACTTTCCGGGCGGAGATGCAGCGACCCTGTACCAGTCCATTCAAAAGGTGTTGGCCTTGCCGCCTGAGACGCGCTTGCACCTGTGCCACGACTACCCACCGAATGGTCGCGATCCCACGTGGGAATCGACAGTGGCGCTTCAGCGCGCTGGCAATATCCACGTGCACGACGGTGTTACCGAAGCTGAGTTCGTGGCCCTGCGCACAGCACGCGACAAGACCTTGGCCATGCCCGTGCTGATCCTGCCGGCTGTTCAAATCAACGTGCGGGCCGGTCATCTGCCGCCTGCCGAAGACAACGGCGTCAGCTACCTCAAAATTCCGATCAAAGCACTGCCTTTTTAAAAAATCATGACGACATTCATCAACCCGTTGGCACGCTGGAACTCACGCTTTTCTGCCGAGGGCTATCTGTTCGGCGAGTCGCCAAATGCCTACTTGACTGAGATGACGCCGCGTTTGAATGCGGGCAAGACCTTGTCGCTGGCAGACGGCGAAGGCCGCAACAGCGTCTGGCTGGCCAAGCAAGGCCTTGATGTGGACGCCTTTGATTTTTCACCCGTGGCGATTCAGAAAACTAGGGAGTTGGCCGACAAGCACGCGGTCAAGGTGAACTACCACTGCAGTGATTGGGAGTCGTTTGACTGGGCACCGGAACGGTATGACAACGTCGTCGGCGTCTTTTTCCAATTTGTAGATCCGGCGTCAAGGTCGGCGCTGTTTGCCAAGATGGACCAAGCCTTGAAGCCCGGTGGCGTTTTGCTCATCCAAGGTTACGGCAAAGACCAGCTTCAGTACAAAACAGGGGGTCCCGGAGAACTCGACCACCTGTACGACGATGAACTGCTGCTGTCTGCTTTTTCAAACTACAGCGTGCTGGACATCAAAACCTACACCGCTGAAGTTGATGAGGGGGCCGGCCACAAAGGGATGTCCGCTTTGGTCGGTTTTGTTGCCCAGAAACGTTAAGTCAATCCGCCATTGGCGCGCGGGTTGATGTCTCAATAATCAATGGTGCGCATGCCCTTCGGCTGCATCTTTTCCATGGTCAGAGAACTGCGCATCAAACCATTTGTGCAGCGCGGCGACATAAGTCGCATCTGAGGTCTGGTAGGACAGCTGAGCACCATCTTGGATGTCCCTATAGGCTATGGCGATTTGTCCAGCTTTGGCACTCTTCAGTTCAGCGAGACCCGGCATGTCTTGCCCATGGATGTGACTCGGTCCTGAGAAGTCACCTTTCAAGAACTGTTCACGAATGTCCTGAAGGTGCTGACGAATCAAAATCACTTGGGCAGTGTCTGCAGAATTCTTGACGACCACCCGTTGAGTGCCACCTTGCGCATTCTTGGTGAAAATGTGGGTCGTGCCGTTCAAGCTGAAGGGCATCACATCTTTACCAAGCTCGGACACTTCTGCTTGGCGTTGGGTCTCTGCCATCATTTTCATGTGTGCAGCATGGTCCATATTGGCGTGGTCTGTCTTTGATGGCTCTAGGGGCTGCGCCTGAGCAAAAGGGGACAAAACGACAAGAGCGAATGACAGGGCGGAAATGGTAACAATTTTGCGCATGAGGCTTCCTAAGCAACAGTGTTGATGGCGCAGTTTATAAGCGGTGGGAATTCCGCCGATTCCTGCGCCCGCCATGGCAACACGAAGGTTTTCTTGGCCAGGCCATTCTCAACCCTCTCCCGCTGACTGGCTTCGCCCGTCAATCGTGCGTGCAATAGCGGGTCGTGGGTGCTAGCCACGACTCAAAACGCACACTTCAAAGCAAACAGTCAAGCGACGCCAGCCGCCTTCACCTTGGCCGGCAGGAAAGGCACTGAGCGCAAGCGAACACCGGTCGCGTCAAAGACCGCGTTTGAGATCGCCGATGGCACCACCGTCGGCGCCATTTCTCCAGCGCCCCAGAGCGGCATCTCAGGCCGGTTGATGAGGCTGATTTGGATGTGCGGCACGTCCGGGAAACGCAAGATCGGGTAGCTCGCCCAGTCGGTGCTGGTGACATGGGTGCGGTCAAACTGCAACTCTTCCAGCAAGGTGCGGCTGATGGTTTGCACAATGCCGCCCTCGATCTGGTTGATCGCGCCATCCGGGTTGACGATCTGCCCGCAATCGTGGCTACACCAAACATTCGTCACGCGAATGCCGCCGGTCGTGCGGTTCACTTCGACCTCCGCCACCAAGGCCACAAAGGTGCGGTCGTTGTCGTACTTCACAAACGAGACACCTCGGCCACGGGCCAGAGGGCCGGCGGTCTTGCTGGCGGGAGACGAACGGCTTTGCCATTTCGACAAACGCGCCACGTCTTCGAGCACAGCGCGGGCGCGCGGCTCTTTCAAATACGTCAGACGCCACTGCAGCGGATCAGCCCCGGCGGCAGCGGCCAGTTCGTCAAAAAAAGCTTCGTTGGCGAAGGTGTTTTGCATGCGCCCGGGCGTGCGCAAATGGGAGGTGCGAAACGCCGTGTCAGCCAGCCG
>JABMMH010000298.1 GCA_013205645.1 Polaromonas sp.
CAGTGGTGCTCAGGCATGCAGATGCACCCTTGTGGGCATTGCGCGTCTATACCGATGCACGTTCTCCCAAATGTTCAGAACTTGCGGTGCAACCGTTAGCTCAATTGACTTTTTGGAGCAAGCGCCTAAATTGGCAGTTGCGAGTGTCTGCGCTGGCCACGGTTGAATTTGAAGGTGAGCAAGTCAATGCTGCCTGGGAACGCGTGAGGCAATCACGCGCTTGTGCTGACTATCTGAGTGCATTGCCGCCCGGACATGTCCAATCTTCCATCAAAGCCTCAGAGGAAAAAACCGCCGATTCTCTGCGGGTGCACCATTTAGCGATTTTGAACTTCAAAGTGTCCTCAATGGACTGGTTGGCCTTGAGCAAAGACGGGCATCGCCGGGCGAGGCTCACGCCTACTGGCGTGTTGGAATGGTTGGTGCCATGAATCATCGTGGTAACGACATCAACCATTCCACAGCGGTATCAAACAGTGCCAGGTGACCCAACAGTGCGTCTTTAAAAGTATCTGAGCACGTACGTCTAAGAGCACGATTCGTTGACCGCGCCATTGCACCTTGCGCATGGGTGTCTGTGGCACGGCTCCGGGCTGGTGGATGAAATCTGAGAACCGGTCAGGCCGCTTCAACACGCGGTGGGATGAGCTGCCTGAGGCTCATTGATGTCCTCGGCTTACGGCCTGTCACGGCAAGGCCGTGCTCAAACCGCCGCCAGCGCTTGCACCAAGTCTTCAAGCAAGTCGTCGATGTGCTCAATGCCGATGGACAGCCGCACCATGTCGGGGTTGACGCCGGCCTTGGCCAACTCTTCCGCGTTGAGCTGACGGTGCGTGGTGGAGGCGGGGTGGCAGGCCAACGACTTGGCATCCCCAATATTGACCAAGCGCGTGAAGAGTTTGAGCGCGTCTTGGAAGCGGGCACCAGCCTCTAAGCTGTCGCTGGCTTTCAAGCCGAAACTGATGATGCCCGAGGCCCGTCCGGCCATGAGTTTTTGCACCAGTAGATGGTCGGGATGGTCGGTCAAACCAGCGTAATTGACCCAACTCACTTTGGCATGGGCCTGGAGGTGCTTGGCCACTTTCAGGGCATTCTCGCAAATGCGGTCCATCCGCAGGGCCAAGGTTTCAATGCCTTGCAAAATCTGGAACGCGGCCATCGGACTGAGCGCTGCGCCCATGTTGCGCAGGGGCACAACGCGTGCGCGGCCAATGTAGGCGGCAGCCCCTAGCGCTTCGGTGTAGACCACGCCGTGGTAGCTGACGTCGGGCTCGTTGAGCCGCTTGAAGCGCTCTTTGTGTTCTGCCCAAGGAAACTTCCCTGAATCGACAATCGCGCCGCCGATGGTGGTGCCATGTCCCCCAAGGTATTTGGTGAGCGAATGCACCACGATGTCTGCGCCATGCTCAATGGGGCGGCACAGGTAAGGGCTGGCCACCGTGTTGTCCACGATCAGCGGCACGCCGTGGGCGTGGGCTACTTGGGCCAGTGCGGCCAGGTCGGTGATATTGCCCAACGGGTTGCCAATGGTTTCGCAGTACACGGCTTTGGTGCGCTTATCAATCAGCTTGGCAAAAGAGGCCGGGTCGCGGTAGTCGGCAAAGCGCACCTCAATCCCCATTTGCGGGAAGGTGTGGGCAAACAGGTTGTAGGTGCCACCATACAAAGTGGAGGCCGAGACAATGTTGTCGCCCGCCTCGGCAATGGTCTGAATGGCGTAGGCAATAGCCGACATGCCAGAAGCCGTAACCAGCGCGCCAATGCCGCCTTCTAACGCCGCCACGCGCGCTTCAAGAACGCCATTGGTCGGGTTCATGATGCGGCTGTAAATATTGCCCGCAACCTTGAGGTCAAACAAGTCCGCTCCGTGCTGGGTGTTGTCAAACGCGAAGGCCACGGTTTGGTAGATGGGCACGGCCACTGCTTTGGTGGTCGGGTCTGGCGTGTAGCCAGCGTGAACAGCGATTGTCTCAATGCGCATGGTTTTTGCTTTCTTGTTTTAAATGTAAAAACGAAATTCACAGCGGGAAAACTCAAAGAATCAGCGTGAGGGTGTCCCGAATTTTGTGTAAACGGGGCGGGTGTTAATTTATTGGCATTCTCTCCTCTAATTAAATAGTAAAACGGGTCAGCCTCGCTCTGAGGACAGAGGTAATCTAAAAATGTCCTGCTGCCGTTGTGTTGCGGGAAACGGTCTTGCAACGCAAGCATATGTAATGCAGCCGCTTTGCTTGGGCACGAAGGTTGAGCTCGATATCGGGCAGGGATTCGCGGCAAGTCAGCTGCGCAAAAGCCATTCCCAAGAGCAGCATAAAAGCCCGTAAAAAAAGACCTTCAGGACCTTCTGAGACTTCGGTTTTTTCTGAATTATAGTAAAAATTTGTCTGGTTTTTATGTGGTCTATTTCTCCGTACGATTCAGGCTCATTTATGAATCACGGAAACTCAAAAATGCATCAATGGATGTCCTCGCCTGGTCGGGTTGTGCCAGATCATCAATCGACACGCTTACGTGCCGACTGTCGCAAGATATTTTTCTATGGATTACTGGCCTTTGGCGCCAGCTTCATATACAGCGCAAGTGCGGCGAGCGGCCCCGCAAGTATGGAACCCTCTAGGCCCCGTGTTGTGACGCCAACCGCCGCACCAAAAAATCTAAGCATTGACCAACTCGTTCCGCTGATCGTGGCGAACAACTCGAATCTGCGGGTGTCGCTGATGGCGCAGACCGCCGCAAGTGCCGGTATCACCAGTGCCCAGGCCTTCCAAAATCCACGTGTTGAATTGACACAGGGTAGTAACACGGCCCGTTTTGCAGGCACCAATACAGGCCCGCTGCAGGCTTGGGCGGTGTCGCAGTTCATTGAAAATCCAGCCGTTCGCAATGCCCGAATCGATGGCGCTCGAGCCTTTGAAAAAGGCAGTGAGCAGCAAGCCCGCATCACCCGCAATGAATTGGTGGCCCAGGTTCGTTTGTGGGCATATCAAGGCCTTTTGTACCAAGCACAGTCGACCGCGGCAGCGGAGGCTGTGCAATTGCTGGAGCAGGTCAGAGAGCGTGTGCGGGTACGCGTGGAAAGCGGTGAGGCCGCCCGCTACGAAATCATCAAAGCCGATGCGGAGATCATCAATGCCCGTGAGCGCTTGCTGACGGCCAGCCTGATGGCTGAACAAATCTTGATTGAGCTGAATCGAATGGCTGCAGGGCAACTGCCTGCGGGCTGGGCACTGACGGGCGACCTCAATGATGACGTGGAAATGTCGAGCCTGATGGAAATCCAACAACAAGTTCGCATGCAAAATCCCGAATTAGCCGCCTTGCAAGCCCAGGTCCTGCAAGCTGAGGCACAGCTGCGTTCAGCACAAGGCAGCCGCTGGCCAGGGCTAGAGCTGCGCTACAGCCAGATGCGCGATCCTGAATTGCGCCAAGGGCAACTGAGCGTGGGCGTCCAGGTGCCTTTCATGGACACACGCAGCGGCCCAATTGCGCAAGCCAGCGCAGAACTGCAACGGGCTGAAGCGCGCCTGGAAGGGCGCCAAGCTGAACTGCAGCAGCAACTGCTGGTGATCAGTAAGTCACTGGAAATCGCCCGACTCCGTATTGAAGCCCTGAGCCAAGGCTCTGTGATTGAGGCTGAGGCCGCCTTGCGTGTGGCCCAAGCGGCCTACCGATTTGGCGAGCGCGGGATTCTGGATGTGCTGGATGCTCAGCGTGTGCTGCGTAGCGTACGCGCAGACCTGATTGATGCCCGTTATCAACTTCAAGTGGCCCGCATCGCTTTAGATCAACTCATGGGCCAACACGCCAACAACACGCCTTCTTGAATTGAAAACACCAGACATGAAAACCTATTCAACTTCTTTGCAGCATGTGATGCTGACCCTCCTGATGGGGTCGTCGGCGTTCTTGCTGGTCGCTTGCGGCGACCCAAAAACGACAGCGCCGACTGCGGCTAAGGCCGCCACCAACCCGATGGATGTGAGCTTGCCCGCTGAAATGGCCAGCCAATTCAAAATTGAGAAGCTGGCGATGCAAGAGGTCACACCTTGGATTGAAATCGCAGGTCGCATCGAAGCCAACGACCGGCTGGTGACTCGCATTGGCGCCTCGGTGACGGGACGGGTCACGGAAGTCTTGGCCGAATTGGGCGACCGTGTGCGTCCCGGTCAGGCCTTGGCGAGGGTGGCCAGCAGCGAATTGACAAGCGCGCAAATGGGCTACTTGCGCGCCCACTCTGCGGCATCGCAAGCAGAGCGTGCAGTCGAGCGGGCCCGCCAATTGATTCAGGCCGATGTGATTGGTTCTGCAGAACTGCAGCGCCGCGAATCAGAGCTGGCCATTGCCCGTGCCGAATTGCACGCAGCAGGGGACCAGTTGAAGCTGATGGGCTTGCACAACGCGGCCATTGAAAAACTGCGCGACCAAGGCACCTTGCACCCCCACGCAGCCGTCAGCGCCACGCTGTCGGGCGTCGTCATCGAACGTAAAGTGAGTCATGGCCAGGTGACTCAGCCCGGCGATCCCTTGTTCACGGTAGCCGATTTAGGCAATGTCTGGGTGGTGGGCGCACTGCCAGAGCAAACCGCGCGTTCCGTCCAAGCCGGCCAAACGGTGGACATCGAAGTCCCAGCCTTGGGCAATCGTCAGCTCTCGGGCAAGATCGTTTTTGTGGGCGATACCGTGTCGCCAGAAACACGCTCGGTCACCATCCGCACGCAGGTAGACAACGGGCAGCGGGACCTCAAACCCCAGATGCTGGCCACCATGCGTATCCGGGGTCAAGCACAACAAACCTTGGCTCTGCCCGTGCAAGCGATGGTCCGGGAGAACGACAAAGACCATGTGTTCGTCAAGCTGGCTGAGAACCGCTACCGCCTCACCCCTGTCGAACTAGGAACAGCCAGCGGCGCATGGCGCCCCGTCCTGAAAGGTTTGCAGCAAGGGACGGAAATCGTCACCGAGGGCGCGTTTCACATGAACAACGAGCGCAAACGCGCTGAGTTGGAGTAGGCATGATCACATCCATGATCCGCGCTGCACTCAGTCAGCGCCTTGTTGTCGTGGTGCTGGCCTTGGTGCTGTGCGCTTTCGGCTTACGCGAAGCCACCCGACTGTCGGTCGATGCATTCCCCGACGTGACCAATGTGCAAGTGCAAGTGGCCACTGAAGCGCCCGGCCGTTCTCCCGAGGAAATCGAGCGGTTTGTGACGGTGCCGCTAGAAATCGCCATGACCGGTTTGCCGAGCTTGGTAGAAATGCGGTCACTCAACAAGAGCGGACTGTCGATCATCACGCTGGTGTTCACGGACAAGACCGATGTCTACTTTGCCAGGCAACTGGTCACCGAACGCCTGATTGAAGTCACACCGCGGATGCCGTCAGGCATCGTGCCTGTGCTGGGCCCGGTATCGACCGGCTTGGGCGAGGTGTATCAGTACACGCTTGAAAAAGATGACGATGGCCAACGCGCCTTGACCCCGACAGAATTGTCCGAACGCCGCACGGTGCAGGACTGGGTGGCCCGGCCGCTGCTGCGCTCCATCCCGGGCGTGGCAGAAATCAACTCGCAAGGGGGGTACGTCAAACAGTACCAAGTGCAGGTCGACCCCGGTCGACTGCGTCACTACGACCTGTCGGTGCAGCAATTGGTGCAAGCCATTGGGGCCAATAACTCCAATGCCAGCGGCGGCATCTTGCCGCAAGCGACCGAGCAATTTTTGATCCGCGGTGTGGGTCTGATTCGCTCGCTGGAGGACATTGGCAACATCGTGGTCAAAGAGCAAGGCGGCGTCCCCGTTTTTGTACGTGATGTCGCCAGCGTCGACATCGGCAGTGAAGTCCGGCAAGGCGCGATCATCAAAGGTGGCTACACCGAAGGCGTTTCGGGCATCGTGCTGATGACCCGCGGTGGCAATGCCAAAGAAGTCGTGACCCGCGTGAAAGAACGCGTCGAGGAGATCAACACCAAAGGCATGTTGCCCGATGGTTTGAAGATCGTGCCTTATTACGATCGCACCGAACTGGTGGACTCAGCCCTTTGGTCGGTTGGCAAAGTTTTGATCGAAGGCATCTTTCTGGTGGTGGTCGTGCTGTTCATCTTTCTGGGTGATGTGCGCTCCAGTTTGATCGTCGTGGCGACACTGATCATCACGCCCTTAACAACCTTCATCCTGATGAATCGTTATGGCATCTCAGCCAACCTGATGTCTTTGGGGGGCTTGGCCATCGCCATCGGATTGATGGTGGACGCCACCGTGGTGGTGGTGGAAAACGTCTACCACCGCCTCGGTCAGTCAGGCAAGAGCGCGGGCGAACGCGTACGCACCGTGCTGTCGGCCACCGCCGAGGTGGCCACACCCACCATCTTTGGTATCGCGATTATTATTTTGGTGTTCTTGCCGCTGATGACCTTGCAGGGCATTGAGGGCAAGATGTTCGCCCCGCTGGCGCTGACGATCGTCATGGCTTTGGGCGTTTCATTGGTGGTGGCGCTCGTGCTGTCACCGGTGCTGTGCTCTTACTTTCTCAAGGGCGGTGCTGACCACGACACCCGCTTGATCGCCTTCCTGAAAAAACAATACTTGCGTTTGCTGGACGGTGCGACAGCCAAAACCCGCCTGACCTTATCGATCTCCGTCGGCTTGTTGCTGGGCTCACTGGCTCTGTTTCCGCTACTGGGCAAGTCGTTCATGCCCACCATGCAAGAAGGCGCACTGACGCCGCAAATCAATCGGGTTCCCAGCATTTCACTGGACGAGTCCATCCGCATGGAAATGGCTGCGATGAAAAGCATTGCCGACGTGCCTGGAGTGCGCATGGTGGTGTCCAAGCTCGGACGTGGTGAGTCGCCCGCCGACCCTGCAGGCCCGAATGAATCTGACCCGATCGTCTTGATCGATCCGACATCTGAACGCACGCAGAATCAAATCGACGAAGACATTCGCCAACGCTTGTCTTCCATCCCAGGCGTGCAAATCGTGCTCTCTCAGCCCATCGCTGAACGAGTCGATGAGATGGTAACCGGCGTTCGCTCTCAGCTGGCCATCAAGGTATTTGGTGATGAACTCGATTCGCTCAAAAGTGTTTCTGAGCAAGTGGCGCGCATCTTGAAAAGCGTGCCGGGCAGTCGTGACATCCGGATTGAACGCTTGTCCGGCCAACAAGCCTTGACCATCGACATCGACCGCAAAGCGATTGCAAGACACGGCTTGAACGTGGCCGATGTGCAAAGCATCATCGAGACCGCCATTGGCGGCAAAGATGTGACAACCCTGTATGAGGGCGAACGCCGCTACAGCGTGTCGGTACGTTTTCCGGCACAAGCGCGCCAATCGGTGGAAGCCATCGGCAACACCTTGTTGCTGACACCCAGCGGAGCGCAAGTGCCCATGAGTAGCATTGCCAACATCACGTTGGTGGACGGTCCGGCACAGATCAGCCGTGAAAGCGGAAAACGTCGCGTGGTGGTGGGCGCCAATGTGGAAGGCCGTGACCTTGCCGGTTTTGTGGCCGAAGTACAGCAACGTATCGACAGCGACATTCAGCTGCCCGATGGCTACTACTTCAAATATGGTGGGCAATTTGAAAACATGGAACGCGCCATGGCCACACTGTCTGTCATCGTGCCACTGACGATTGTCGCCATCTTCTTTTTGCTGTTCCTGTTGTTCAATTCCGTCAAATTGGCAGGACTGATCATTTTGGTTCTGCCCTTCGCCTCCATCGGCGGTCTGATCGGTTTGTTTATCACAGGGGAGTACGTCAGCGTGCCCGCCTCAGTCGGTTTCATTGCCCTGTGGGGAATCGCCGTGCTCAATGGCGTGGTGCTTGTCAGTTACATCCGACGTTTGCGGGAAGACGGCATGGACGTTGCCGCCGCCGTGCGCGAAGGGTGTGCACAGCGTTTTCGCCCGGTGATGCTGACCGCCACAGTCGCCCTGCTCGGTCTGGTTCCGTTCTTGTTCGCCAGCGGTCCAGGCTCAGAAGTTCAACGACCCTTGGCGATTGTGGTGATCGGCGGCCTCATCTCGTCCACCCTGTTGACGCTGGTGGTGCTGCCAACTTTGTACCGCTGGTTTGACGAAAAACCTCGCGAAGCCTGATCTCACATAGCGGGTGAGTTCATGGATTGCAGTTGTCGCATTTGGAGGGGTCTGCAAACGCATCGTTCAAGCGAACCCGTTCTTCGCGATGCGCGCAGGTTGCGCAAGACCAAATGTCCGCGATGGGCACTCGCGTAGCGCCAAGACAAAGCCGGCATTTCAAACCCGCAGCGTGACCTGTGATCCAAAACCCTGCAGACCTGCAGGTTGGACAACTCGAAGCAAGCTTGAGAGTCAGATTTTCTGCGGCACTGCGAATCATCCCTTGGCGCGTTGGATTGCAAAATGCCCTGAGGTCACTTTCCACAAAAACCAACCCATGGGACGACAGTTCCTGAGCACAGCGAAAGGCATCGCTGAGTGAGCGCCAGTCGGCAAGACCTTTCCATATTCGAGAGTCATCCTCGCTATTGGGGCGAAGCATCAAATGGTGCGAAGGGAAATTCGACTTGTCAGCAAAACTCGCCAGCGCACCCAGATCAGACACTAAGCGCTGCGAGTTTTGTGCTGCACCCTGCGCCATGCCGACGACTTCCAATGGCGCTTCTTCGTCTATGAAAACGATAACTTCTATGTTCCAGGGAATCAGGCCGGCGAATGGGTCCATCACAAAGGCCCCTTCGCTGGCAATACCGGCGCGGCTCTTGCCCAGTTCCATCCCTAGACGGCACTTGCGGCGGGCCGCTTCAAGTTGGCTGCCCGCGCGCGGCACATCCCGCCCAAAGGTGCCCAGTAAATCAGTATCAAACCCGGATACCAGCTCTAAGCGATAGTCCGTGTTCGCTTCAAAGACGGGCGCCAGAATGCTTTCTTTGCCATGCTGGGTCAAAAGCGTCACGCGTTTATGTGTCATTGACTTGTTGCACCAATGGGGTCAACCCACATTCACAGGTGCCAACAAAGATAACGTCAATTTGTTGGCTTGTAATATTTAGCTTAGACTTTTCGTGAAACAAAAAACCACTAAGCCTTTAAGCCTTTAAGCCACGCAGGTTGTGAGGTGGCTTGAGATGCTCTGAAGTGGTTGAGTGGAGCGGATAGAGGGAATCGAACCCTCGTGGCTTGCTTGGGAAGCAAGAACTCTACCATTGAGCTATACCCGCGCTGTCTCTGCGTAGGCGAGTATTTTAGCTGCCTTCTCGCAGCGTCAAAACAATATTGCCAATGTCTTGTCCGGCCTCGACCGCTTCATGCGCCTGTGCAATGTCTGCCAGCGCAAAAGACCGGCTGATGGCGTGCTGCAGACGATTGAGCTGAAGCAGGTCGCCGAGTTGCTTCAACGCGGCAGCTCGGTCGGCTGCTTGCAAGTCGTAGACCAAGAAAAATTTCAGCTCCAGCGAATTCGACAGCATGGTCCTGAAGTTGATAGGCAGGTCTGTCGCCACGTTGGAGCCGTAGCAGACTACTCGGCCATGAGGCGCGAGTCCGCCGGCTGTCAGCAGCGCGGAGGTGCTTGAAAAATCCATGTCAATGATGATGTCGACGCCTTTGCCGTCTGTCAGCGTCTTCAGTCGCTCAGCGACAGGCTCTGTTTTGTAGAAAATAACATCGCGCACGCCAGCGGCTTGTGCATGTTTGGCTTTTTCGGCAGAGCCGATCGTGCCAATCACATGTGCGCCAGCCAGCGACAAGAGCTGCGACACATAGTGCCCAACCGCCGATGAAGCGGCAATCACCAATACTTTTTTGCCAGCCACATCACCACTCAAGCGAACCGCCTGAATCGCTGTCAACGCTGGAATGCCGAGGCAAGCGCCAGCCGCAAAGTCAATGGCGTCCGGCAGGTGTGCGGCTTGCGCTGAAGGCAAGACGACGAATTCGCTGGCTGTTCCCATGGGGCGTTGCCATTGCGCGTTCCAGGTCCACACGCGCTCGCCGATGCGGCTGGCGGGAACGCCAGTGCCGATTTGGTCGATGACGCCAGCGCCATCGCTGTGCGGTACGATTTTTTCGTCGGACAACGGCCGGGCGCGGCGTGATTTGACGTCCGAGGGATTGACACCCGAGGTCGCCATGCGAATGCGTACTTCGCCGGGACCTGCGACCGGATCAGGCAATTCGCCGACGATCAGAACGTCGCGGGCTTCCCCATTTTTGCAATACCAAGCTGCGCGCATGTCGATCCTTTGATGATTTTGATTGGGCTCTCAAAGACGTCTCAATGAAGGCTCAAAGAGCAACCCAGAATGTATGTCGGCGACTGAACAGGCACCGCTCAGTTGCATGGTACGCGTGAACTCGTCACGCAGTATGGCCAAGGCACGATGCGCGCCTTCTTCGCCGGCGGCTACCGCGCCGTACAGGGTAGAGCGACCCACCAGCACGCCAGCGGCGCCGAGTGCGATGGCTTTGAAAACGTCCGAGCCACGCCGCACGCCGCCGTCTAGCAACACGGGCATGCGGCCATTGACGGCTTGCACGATAGCGGGCAGGGCGTCCAGCGTGGCCACCGCGCCGTCGAGCTGGCGACCACCGTGGTTGGAGACCACCAGTGCATCGCAACCCATGTCGGCCAAGCGACTGGCATCATCAGGCCGCAAGATGCCTTTAACGATCAACTTGCGCGGCCATTGGTCACGAATTTTTTGCAAGCTGCTCCAGTCAAAGGCTGGATCGTAGCTGCGGCCAACCGACGACGCTATGGCCGTGGCGTTCTTGGCGTGCATGTCGAGCCCGATCATGTTTTCCATGACCGGCATGCCAAAGCGCACGATGTCCGACAGCCATCTTGGGTGGCAGGAAAAGTCCAGCAGGTTCTTAGCGGTGAAACGAAACGGCACCGAGAAGTGATTCCGAAAATCGCGTTCGCGTTTGCCGCCCACGGGTAAGTCAACGGTGATCATCAGCGCTTCATAGTCAGCGGCCAACGCCCGTGCGATCAAGCCATCCAGAAACGGTTTGTTGCGCAAAATATAGGCCTGAAACCAGAGCCGTCCGGGTGCCGCTTTGGCGACTTGCTCGATCGATGCGGTGGCCGCGCTCGACAGCGTGTACGGAATATTGGCCGCGACCGCAGCGCGGGCGATGGCGATGTCACCACCTCGCCAGCCAAAGCCGACAGCCCCCGTCGGTGCAATCGCCAAGGGCAGGGCGGCGGCGTTGCCCAGCAACTGAACGTCGGTCTTCACTTGAGACACGTCCATCAACACTTTGGGCAATAGCCGAAGGCGCCGAAAGGCGGCTTGGTTGTCATCGAGCGTCAACTCATCTTCAGC
>JABMMH010000299.1 GCA_013205645.1 Polaromonas sp.
ACGTGGCATTTTTTCACCTCTTTGCTTCAGTTGGCACCACTCCAAGACTTCTTGGGGCAACACCGCGAGAACTTACTCAGCTCTCACTTACTCGACCGGCACAACTATTTGCGCTTGGGTCACTTCGCTCTCAACACCTGCCTAGGCGAGGGGAGCACCATGTTTTTTTCAAAGACATTTGCAAACCATTTGCAAGCGCTTTTGGCGCGGACACTGCTTGCGCAGACCGAACCGGTCAAGCCAGATTGGCTTATTTGACCTTTGGCTTTTTCGCGCCGTACTTGGAGCGCGACTGCTTGCGGTCTTTCACGCCTTGCAAGTCGAGCGAACCACGCACGATGTGGTAACGCACACCAGGCAAGTCTTTGACACGACCGCCACGAACCAGCACTACGCTGTGTTCCTGCAGGTTGTGGCCTTCGCCGCCGATGTAGGAGATGATCTCGAACCCGTTGGTCAGGCGCACTTTGGCGACTTTACGCAGAGCGGAGTTTGGCTTCTTAGGCGTCGTGGTGTACACACGGGTGCACACGCCGCGGCGCTGTGGGGAGTTCTGCATCGCAGGACTCTTCGATTTGATCTTTTCGACCTCGCGCCCCTGGCGCACTAGCTGATTAATGGTTGGCATGTAAAACGTCCCTCAACGTCTGAAATTTATCTAACTGATACCCGCAGCAAGTACGTGAAAACTTGAAAACGTGCATCCCTCCGGAATTTCCGGAAAGCCTTCTAGTGTAGCAGCACAGATTGACAGCTGTAAACAACAACTACAGCAAGGCTTGACCCGTCCATTATTTGATCCACAAACGAATTGAATCCCAGGCGCGGCCCATCACGCCTGACTCGCCTACCGCTTCCAGCGCCAGCAGCGGCACTTCGGCCACCACGACATCGTTGCCGGTGGTGATCTGGAGTTTGCCCATTGGCTGCCAGCGCGTGAACGGCGCCACCAGCGGATCGGCACGCGAGACCTGGGTTTTCAACTTGCCACCGGTGCCAGCCGGCACCGCCACCACGATGGCCTCAGCACGGCCAAGCTTGACGACGCTTGACTTGCCTTTCCAAACGCGTGGTGAAACGACGGCCTGACCCGCATCGAACAGCTTGACGGCCTCGAACGCGGTGTAGCCCCAGTTCAACAATTTCTGGGATTCAGTGGCCCGCGCGTTTTCGCTGGCCGCGCCCAAAACGATGGTCAAAATGCGGCGTCCGCCAGGCGTGTTGTCAGCGCCCAGATTGGGGAAGTCGCGCTTAGCGGTAGCGATCATGCAGTAACCCGCGGCATTGGTGTAACCGGTTTTCAAGCCGTCGACCGTCGGGTCGCGAAACAGCAAGAGGTTGCGATTGCTGTCGTTGGCCGCGGGTGTGCCGGGGTAGCGGTATTTCTTTTGAGCGTAATAACCGGTGTAATCCGGAAAGTCATGCAGAAGGCGTGTCGCCAAGATGCTAAGGTCACGCGCCGTGGTCGTGTGACCCGCCTCGGTCAAGCCTTCCGGGTTGGTGTAACTGGTCGACTTCATGCCCAGAATCTTGGCCTGCTCATTCATGAGCTGCACAAAGCGCTCGACACTGCCACCCACGGCCTCGGCCAGTGCCACGGTGGCGTCATTGCCGGACTGGATGATCATGCCCTTGACCAAGTCTTCCACTGGGACCTGCATCTTCGGGTCAATGAACATGCGGGAGCCCGGCATTTTCCAAGCCCGCTCGCTGACGCCGAAGGTTTGCTTGAGGTCGATTTTTTTGGACTTCAAAGCGTCAAACACCACATAAGCCGACATCAACTTGGTCAGCGAAGCGGGCTCGACCGGCGAGTCAATGTCCTTGGACGCCAAAATTTGATTCGCTGTGATGTCCAGCACCAAATAAGAACGTGCAGCCACCTCAGGCGGCTGCGGCACCTGTGCATGCGCCACAGCCAACAAACCTTGCGACACAAAAAGAACCAGCGCGGTGGTGGTAGCGCCAATGGCGCGGGTCAATCGATACATAAAAGGGGGGTACTCGTGAATGTCGGCGTGAGCCAGGAGATCAAAGGAAAACGAAAGATGAAGCTGCGTACAGTTGTTTGACGCTAAAGCCTACCTGAAAGAGTCTACTTTAGACCTCAACCCAGATGCCGAACCACCAAACTCTTCAGAAGCGGCAATTGTCCATGAAAGAAATGGCCAACGCCGGGGACGACTGTCACCGGAAGTATCTGTGGCCGCGCCCAATCCAGCGCCGCAGAGAGCGGCACGGTGTCGTCTTGCTCACCATGGATCACCAGCGTTTTAGCGTGCGCCTCAGCGGGAATCGGAGCCACGCTGAATCGGCTGGCAGCCACACCGACCAGCACCAGCGCGTCCACCTCGCGCTCGGCGTGCAACTGGGCAAACGCGTTCGCCGTGACGAAGGCACCGAAAGAAAATCCTGCCAAGGCCAGCCGACCGCCGGGCGCCGCGTGGCGCACCACGGCCAGCAAGTCATCCAGCTCGCCGAGGCCGTTGTCGTGTGTGCCAGCGCTGCTACCAACGCCGCGAAAATTAAACCGCACCGCTGTCCAGCCGCATTGCGTGAAAGCGCGCGCCAGTGTTTGCACCACCTTGTTGTCCATGGTGCCGCCGAACAGCGGGTGCGGATGGGCGATGACCACCACGCCCTTGGACGTCTCAGCGGGCAAGTCCAGGGCCATTTCGATCTGGCCGGCAAGGCCTTGAATGCTTGATTTTTGGGTGTGCGCGTTCACAGGCATCTCTCGTTCAGAACATTAACAAAGAGGCGAAGAGCCTCAGCGACCGAGGTGCGGCGGGGTCAACAGTCGTTCAACCACTTGGCCATTTTTAAGGTGCGACTCGACGATTTCATCGATGTCTTGCGCATCGACATAGCTGTACCAAACCGCTTCGGGGTAAACCACGGCAACCGGACCTGCAGCGCAGCGGTCTAGACAACCGGCTTTGTTGACACGCACTTGCCCGGGGCCCGACAAGCCGGCGGCCTTGACTTGTGACTTGCAACGGTCAAAGGCCTCTTGGGCGCGGTGATTGGCGCAGGCTTCTGCGCCATTGGGCCGCTCATTTAAGCAAAAGAAAATATGGCGCTGGTAATACGACGCGGGTGGGCTGTCAGCGTCAGTCAGTAGGCGGTCTTGGGTCATGCGCTGATTTTACGGTTTCATCATCAGCGACGCGAAAACCTTAGCAAGACATAGACCAACGCAGCAAAAGGCCACAACCAACCCAGCCATTGCCCCAGCCCGTTGAAACGGATGAACCGACCCTGCTCCCAAATTTGGAGTGTCTGCGCTAAATAAGGGCCATCAGGCGTTTGGTTCAACAAGGTCAGCTGCACCGCCAGCGCCAGCAGCGCCAGCGCGGCCGCAGCGCGGGCCGGCACCCACAGCGTCAGCAGCATGAGAACCGCTGCGCCGACGAAACCAGCGCGCGCCGGCATGTCCAACCAAGACCAGACATGCTCAGGACCGTAGCTCAGGGCCGCCGATAGCGCGGTGAACAAGAAACCCGTCAACAGCATGAGCAACAGGAACCTCACACGGCGGGCGAGAGCCCGAATAACGGAGTAACCAATCAGACACGGGATCAGTCCGCCGAGCGCCACCGCCACGATCTCGGTGCTGGGCATCATCGGCTGCAGTTCAATATCACGCACTGGCAGCCAGTCCAAAAAAGGCGTGTCGGACAAGGCGTCGGCCAACGCCAACTCCAAGCGCTCAAGCACCTGACCCAAGCCCAAGGGCACGGAGATGGGGTACAACAGCGCCGGTGGCCACAGCGCCAGCAAGACCAGCGCACCCCGTGCATCTTCAGCAAACCAGCGCGCCCGAAAATCATTCCAGCGCTGCAGCACGCCCATTCTTTCGAGCAAACTGGCACTGCACGCCCCGAGCCAAGCGCCAAGGGCGTTCAAGGCGAGATCTACATTTGAAGGCACGCGTGTCGGCAAGTAATTTTGCAAGGTCTCCATGGACAGTGACAACAAAGCGGCCGCCAATGCCGCCATGCTGATGGCATGCCTTGCGCGCCCGCTCCTGAGCGCAGAAAGCGCCAACAAAAACCCGAGCGGTGCGTAACCCAGTAAATTAATGCCGACGTCAAAGCTCGTCCAGTAACGCGGGAACGGCGCGGTGATGAAGGTGAAAGGCGAAAGGCCTTGGTCGCGCCAATCGGAAAACGGATACAGGCTTGCGTAGACGACCAAGCAGATGGTCGTCAGCGCCAAAGGCCAAGCCGACGTTTGGTGCTTATCAAGACGCACGCATCCATCCAGACTGTTGCGTCAACCCTGCCAGGGCTTGACCACCACCAGCACAACCGCTGCGACCAGCAGCAACACCGGCAGTTCATTGAACCAGCGCCACCAGATGTGGCTGTGCGTGTTGCGATGTGCTTCGAAGCGGGCGAGTATGCGCGCGCAGCTGTGGTGATAACCGATGGCCAGCAACACCACCACCAACTTGGCATGCATCCAGCCATTGCCGGGGCCGCGCCCAATGCCGTAGACAAGCCACAGCCACAAGCCCAAAACCAGCGCCGGGAACGCCAAAATCGTGGTGAAACGCAGCAGCTTTTTCGCCATCAGCAGCAAGCGCTCACGCTCGGCCACGCTGCCCTCCGGCACCATGGCCAGATTCACAAAAATCCGCGGCAGGTAAAAAAGACCCGCGAACCAGCTGGCAACGAAGATGATGTGAAAGGATTTAACCCAGAGCATGCAACTGAGTGTAGCGCCGGGTCTGCGCAAAAGCAGGTAAAAAAAATGCCCGGCTTGACGCTGGGTCAGCCGGGCGGCTAAAGCCTTTTTGTGTTGCCACGCAAGGCGCCCGCTAAGGGAGGAAAGCGGGGCACAGTGCCTTTAGGCCACTGCACGAAATAATTCTACGGTCGCGCCACAACTGCCCGCCTGAGGAATACTACGTACGCCCCATGAACTTGAGGCGGGTCAAATTCGCCGTTTCGGCACGGCTGATTGAAACCTTTGGCACAATTTGTCTATGACCTTATTCGCCCCCTTCCCCCTTGGTCGGCCCCGCCGCCTGCGTCGCGACAGCTTCACCCGCAACTTGGTGCGTGAAAACGCCTTGAGTGCGCACGACCTGATTTACCCGGTCTTCGTCACCGACGGCCAGCAGCGCCGCGAGCCGATTGGCTCCATGACCGGCGTTGAGCGACTGAGTCTGGACCTGCTGCTGCCGGTGGCCGAAGAGTGCGTCAAGCTGGGGATTCCGGTGATGGCCTTGTTCCCCGTGATTGACCCGGCGCTGAAAACTATCGACGGCCGCGAAGCCCTGAACCCGGACGGCTTGATCCCGAAGGTGGTGCGCGAACTCAAGAAACGCTTTCCAGAGCTGGGCGTGATGACCGACGTCGCGCTCGACCCCTACACCAGCCACGGCCAAGACGGCCTGCTTGGCGAGAATGGCTACATCCTCAACGACGAGACCGTGACCGTACTGGTTCAGCAAGCACTGACCCAGGCCGAAGCCGGCGTCGACATCGTCGCCCCCAGCGACATGATGGACGGCCGCATCGCCGCGATTCGCACGGCGCTGGAGTCACGCCACTTGATTCACACCCGCATCATGGCCTACAGCGCCAA
>JABMMH010000039.1 GCA_013205645.1 Polaromonas sp.
AGTTGTCAAAGTACTCGTCGATGGCAAACAACGCGGCCTTGGCGTTCAGCGTGTCAAAAATGGTTTCAACCAGCAGCACATCGCTGCCGCCCTTGACCAGCGCTTCGGTCTGCTCGTAATAGGCTTTGCGCAGTTCTTCAAAGTTGGTGTTGCGGGCGCCGGGGTCATTCACATCGGGGCTGATGCTGGCAGTTTTGGGTGTTGGGCCGAGGGTGCCGACGACAAAACGCGGTTTGTCTGGGGTTGCGTATTTGTCACAGGCCGCGCGGGCAAGGCGCGCCGACTCGTAGTTCATCTCGATCGCCAGCTCCGCCATGTCGTAGTCGGCCTGGGCCACGGCGGTGGCTCCAAAGGTGTTGGTCTCGAGCATGTCAGCACCGGCTGCCAGATAGCTTTCGTGGATGTCCTGAATCACATCCGGACGGGTCAGGCTCAAAAGCTCATTGTTGCCCTTGACGTCTTTGTGGAAGTCCTTGAACCGCTCGCCACGGTACTGCGCTTCATTGAGCTTGAAGCGCTGGATCATGGTGCCCATCGCGCCGTCAAGGATGGCGATGCGTGTCGCAAGAATGGCAGGCAAGGCTTGGCCGCGGGTGTAATTAAAGGCTTTCATACGGTCTATTGTAGAAAGGTGGCTCAACAGCGGAGAGTCCGGGTCTTTCCCCGACAATAGCGGGATTGCCTGATCGGACTATGAAAAATCTCACCCCCCTTGAAGCTTGGACTCAGCTGCAGCAAGCACCGGACACGTTGTTCGTCGATGTGCGCATGGAAATTGAATCCCTCTATGTCGGCCGGCCACCGGGCGTTGTCAATGTGCCATGGTACGAATACCCGGACTTGATGCCTGACGCTGCCGGCTTTGCCGAGGCCGTGGCACAAGAGGCGCGGGACAAGCATCAAAGCGTGTTGCTGATTTGCCGGTCTGGCCAACGCACGCGGGATGCCGGCGCCGCCCTGGAAGCCGCTGGATTCGACAACGTCGCGCATGTGCTGAATGGCTTTGAAGGCGAGCTGGACGATCAATTCCGCCGCTCCACCTTGTCGGGTTGGCGCTTTGCCGGCCTGCCTTGGGAACAGATGTAGCGCCCACTGAACACTGGATATTTTTTGCCTTCTAACGCACTTTCTACCGACCCGTCGCCACTGAACATCCTGAGCGACGTGTTTGGCTACAGCAGCTTTCGCGGCCCGCAAGAAGACATCGTCAACCATGTGGTGCAAGGCGGTGACGCCTTGGTGCTGATGCCCACGGGCGGCGGCAAATCTCTCTGCTATCAAATCCCGGCGATCGCCCGGCAGCAGGCCGGCCACGGCGTGACGATCGTCATCTCGCCGCTGATTGCGCTGATGCACGACCAGGTGGGCGCGCTGCACGAGGCCGGCGTGTCGGCGGCTTTTCTCAATTCGACTCAGACGCAAGAAGAAAGCAGCGCGCTTGAAAAGCAGCTGCTGCGCAACGAACTGACGCTGCTGTACGCCGCGCCTGAGCGCATCAACACGCCGCGCATGAAGGGCCTGCTCAGCTCGCTGCACGAGCGCGGTCTGCTCAGCCTGTTTGCAATTGATGAAGCGCATTGCGTGAGCCAGTGGGGCCACGACTTTAGACCTGAGTACCGCTCGCTGAGCTTGCTGCACGAAACCTTTCCCGACGTGCCGCGGGTGGCGCTGACCGCCACCGCCGACGCCCTGACCCGGCAAGACATGATCGAGCGTTTGAAGCTCGAAGACGCCCGCGAATTTGTCAGCAGTTTTGACCGGCCGAACATCCGCTACACGATTGTTGAAAAAACCGATCCGACGCGGCAGCTGCTGCGCTTCATTGAAACTGAGCACGCTGGCGAGGCCGGTATCGTCTACTGCCAGTCGCGCAAACGGGTTGAAGAAATCGCCGACATGCTGCAAGACGCCGGCCTCAAAGCCATGGCTTATCACGCCGGACTGGATGCATCTGTGCGCCAACAACGGCAGGACCGTTTTCTGCGTGAAGACGCCATGGTCATGGTCGCTACGATCGCCTTTGGCATGGGCATCGACAAGCCCGATGTGCGTTTTGTCGCGCACCTCGAC
>JABMMH010000040.1 GCA_013205645.1 Polaromonas sp.
GAAGTGGTTGAAGGCGTCATTGTTGAAGAGAACTCCGTCATTTCAATGGGCGTTTACCTCGGCCAAAGCACGCCGATTTATGACCGCGAAGCCGACACCGTGACCTACGGCCGCATCCCTGCTGGTTCAGTGGTGATCTCCGGCAACATGCCCAAAGCCGGCGGCAAGTACAGCCTGTACTGCGCCGTGATCGTCAAGAAAGTGGACGCCAAAACCCGCGCCACCACCAGCCTGAACGACCTGCTGCGCGACTGAACAAAAATCAAACTGGAACCCGCATGAGCGCCACCCTGCAGCTGACCGAGCAACTGATCTCCCGTGCCTCGCTGACCCCCGATGACGCGGGTTGTCAGGCGATGATTTCGGCGCGTTTGCAGCCGCTGGGTTTCGTTTGCGAAACCATCGTCAGCGGCCCTGACGACTTTCGCGTCACCAACCTGTGGGCCAAATTCACCGGCCAAGCCAGCGCTCAAGGCGCTGCGCCGACGCTGGTCTTCGCCGGCCACACCGACGTGGTGCCAACCGGCCCGCTAGACCAGTGGACCACGCCGCCCTTCACGCCCAGCCACCGCAACGGCGTGTTGTATGGGCGCGGTGCCGCCGACATGAAAGGCTCGATCGCAGCCATGGTGGTCGCGGTTGAAGAGTTTTTAGCCGTCAACCCGAAGCCGGCGCTGTCGATTGCCTTTCTCATCACCAGCGACGAAGAAGGCCCGTCACGCGACGGCACGCTGGTGGTCTGCAATCAACTCAAAGCACGCGGCGAAGTGCTGGACTTTTGTATCGTTGGTGAGCCGACCTCGGTCGACCAACTCGGTGACATGATCAAAAACGGTCGGCGCGGCACGCTCGGCGGCAAGCTCAACGTCAAAGGCTTGCAAGGCCATATCGCCTACCCGCACCTGGCCAAAAACCCGGTGCATCTGTTTGCGCCGGCACTGGCTGAACTGGTCGCCACCGAATGGGACCAAGGCAACGAATTCTTCCCGGCTACCAGCTGGCAAGTCTCCAACATTCATGGCGGCACGGGTGCGACCAACATCATTCCGGGTGAGTTGGTGGTGGATTTCAACTTCCGTTTTTCGACGGAGTCGACGGCGGAAGGTTTGAAGCAACGCCTTGAAGCCGTGCTCAAAAAGTTTGAGCTCGACTACAGCCTGCAATGGACCTTGAACGGTGAGCCGTTTTTGACCACCCCCGGCGAATTGGTGCAAGCCGTGCGCGACGCGATTCAAGCCGAAACCGGCCTGCAAACCGAACTCTCCACCACCGGCGGGACCTCTGACGGGCGCTTCATTTCCAAAATCTGTTCGCAGTTGATCGAGTTCGGTCCCATCAACGCGTCCATCCACAAGATCGACGAACACGTGTTGGTGAGCTCGCTGGACCCGCTGAAAAATATCTACAAAGGCGTGCTTGAACGTCTGGCCGCTGCATGACCGCTGTCAACGTAGTAACTCTGATTGAGACCATGGCCGCGCGGCTTGAAGCCGCCGGCTTGACGGCCCTCGACGGTTTTGGCCACGGCACGCAAAGCGCCTTTGACGAAGCCGCTTGGCTGGTGATGTGGCGCTTGGGCTTGCCGCTGCATGACCTCGACAACGTGGCTGAACGCCTAGTCACTGCCGAAGAAATCGCGCAAGTCGAAGCCTTGATCGAGCAACGCATCAGCACCCGTCAACCAGCCGCGTACTTGACAAAAGAAGCTTGGCTGCAAGGCGTGCCGTTTTATGTCGACGAGCGCGTCATCATTCCGCGCAGCTTCATTGCCGAGTTGTTGGCCGACGGCAGCATAGACCCGTGGCTGAGTGAAGACACCTCCCGCGTGCTGGACCTGTGCACCGGCAACGGCAGCCTGGCCGTGCTGGCCGCCATGACCTACCCCGACGTGGCGGTGGACGCCGCCGACATCAGCCCCGATGCCTTGGCCGTGGCCCGCATCAATGTCGATCGTCATGCGCTGACGGACCGAATCACGCTGATTGAGTCCGACGGACTGGCAGCTTGCCAAGGCCTTTACGACCTGATTTTGTGCAATCCGCCCTATGTCAACGCTGGCAGCATGGCTTCTTTGCCGGCCGAATTCAAGGCCGAACCGTCACTGGCGTTGGCCGGTGGTGAGGACGGTATGGACTTCATCCGCGCATTGTTTAATGACGCGGTGCAGCATTTGAGCGAAAATGCTGTGTTGGTGCTGGAAATAGGCAACGAGCGCGAGAATTTTGAACGCGCCTTTCCACAGTTGCAGCAGCTCTGGTTTGAGACCAGCGCAGGCAGTGACCAGGTGATGTTGATCACCCGCCAGCAACTGGCTTGAAATTTTTTGAATCGCCGTCTTCGGGAGGCCAATAGGCTTTGACGGCAGCGCCAACACCTCACGGTGGAAGCGCCTTTCCCTTATCTTTTGTCTGCTCTTCAATGATTACCCTTAAAAATGTGGTGCTGCGCCGTGGCGCCAAAGTGATTCTCGACAGCGCGTCGATCAGCCTGAACCCAAGCGAAAAAATCGGCTTGGTTGGCCGCAATGGCGCGGGCAAGTCCTCGCTGTTTGCGATGCTCAACGGCACCCTGCATGAAGACGGCGGCGAATACTACATTCCTGCGCAATGGCGCATGGCGCAGGTCGCTCAGGACATGCCAGAGACCGAACAAAGTGCCACCAGCTATGTGATCGAGGGCGACATCGTGCTGCTCGCGGCCCAAGCCGAAGTCGATGCCGCTGACGCCAGCGGTGACGGCGACCGCATGGCCAACGCCTACATGAACCTGTACGACTCTGGCGCGCTAGACGCCCCAGCCCGCGCACAGGCTTTGATTCTGGGCCTCGGCTTCAAGCTCAGCGAAATCGACAACCCGGTCAACAGCTTTTCAGGCGGTTGGCGCATGCGCTTGCAATTGGCGCGGGCCCTGATGTGCCCATCAGACTTGTTGCTGCTCGACGAGCCGACCAACCACTTGGACTTGGACGCTTTGGTCTGGTTGGAGGCTTGGCTCAAGCGCTACCAAGGCACCATGCTGGTCATCAGCCATGACCGCGAATTTTTGGACGCGGTGACTGACGTCACTGTGCACATCGAAAGCGCCAAGCTCACGCGTTACGGCGGCAATTACAGCAAGTTTGAAGACCTGCGCGCCGAGCAAATGGCCCTGCAACAAGGCGCCTTCAACAAGCAGCAAGACAAAATTGCCCACTTGCAAAAGTTCATTGCCCGCTTCAAGGCCAAGGCCAGCAAAGCCAAGCAAGCCCAAAGTCGCGTCAAAGCACTGGACCGCATGGAGAAAATCGCGCCGCTGCTGGCCGAAGCTGACTTCACCTTTGAATTCAAAGAGCCGGCCAACCTGCCGAATCCGATGCTGTCGATGCAGAACGCCTACTTTGGCTACCCTGCGCCTGAAGACGCACCGGCAGGCACACCGCCCACGGTCATCGTCCAAAACGTCAGCAAGTCTGTGCTGGCCGGTCAGCGCATTGGTATTTTGGGTGCCAACGGCCAAGGTAAATCAACCCTGGTGAAAACCGTGGCGCGGGCTCTGGCGCCGATTGAAGGCGAGATGTTAGAGGGCAAAGGCCTGAACATCGGTTACTTTGCGCAGCAAGAGCTCGACGTGTTACGGCCTGCCGACAACCCACTTGAACACATGATTCGCCTGGTGAAAGAAGTCACCGCCGCCGGCAAGATCAGCGGTCAGCAAACCCGCGAACAAGACCTGCGCAGCTTCTTGGGCAACTTCAATTTCGGCGGCGACATGGTCAAGC
>JABMMH010000300.1 GCA_013205645.1 Polaromonas sp.
CCAATTTTTCACCGACACAGCGGCCAGCCTCGCCCACAAACGCGAGCGGCGCAAGGAAGCACGGCCGGGCGAACTGCTCGATGCGGCGCTGAGCTTGTTCGTTGAAAAAGGCTTTGCCGCCACCCGCATGGAAGAAGTCGCCAAGCGCGCAGGCGTCTCCAAGGGCACGGTTTTTTTGTATTTCCCAAGCAAAGAAGAACTCTTCAAAGCCGTGGTGCGCGAGAACATTTCTGGCCGCTTTGAAGAGTGGAATAACGAGTTCCTGACCTACCAAGGCTCCGCCGCCGACATGCTGCACCACTGCATGAGCACTTGGTGGCAGCGCATAGGCTCAACCCAGGCCTCGGGCATCACCAAGCTGATGATCAGCGAAGGCGGCCACTTCCCGGACATTGTTGAGTTCTACCAAAACGAAGTGGTGCAACCCGGCCAGGCGCTGATTCGCCAAGTGCTGCAGCGCGGCATCGACCGAGGCGAGTTCCGCGCCGTCAACCTGGACTTTGCGGTCTATGGCGTGGTCGCCGCCATGATGTTTTTGATTCTGTCCAAACACTCGGCTGCCGGCCTGCTCACCAATGTGCCGCTGGACCCCGATGCCTACATCGCCAACCAAGCCGCGGTGATGCTGCTCGGCTTGAGCGCCAACAAGTCCAGCGGTGTAAAGACCGCGCCCAGTTCTTGAACGTTCATCAGAATCGTTAAAATCAAACCCTTTCATTCACGCACGACGCCCCGCACCATGAACTACGAACAAGCCCGCTTCAACATGATCGAGCAGCAAATCCGCCCTTGGGAAGTGCTGGACAACCAAGTCTTGGCACTGTTGGCCGTGGTCAAACGTGAAGACTTCGCACCGCTGGCCCACAAGTCGCTGGCTTTTGTCGACATGGAAATCCCGCTGCCACCGCAGAGCAACCCCAGCCAATGCATGCTGGCGCCCAAAATTGAAGCCCGAATCCTGCAAGACCTGAATGTGCAAAAGCACGAAAAAGTGCTGGAAATCGGCACCGGCTCGGGCTACATGGCCGCCCTGTTGGGACACCGCGCGCAGCAAGTCATCAGCCTTGAGATGGAGCCGACGCTGGCCCAAAGCGCCCGCGACAACTTGCAAAAAGCCGGCGTCTACAACGTCGAAGTGTTGCAACTCGACGGCAGCGCCCTGCTAGCCCCCGGCGCCGCCGAAAAAGCCGGCGTGCAAGGCCCGTTTGACGCGATTGTGCTGAGCGGCTCGGTGGCCGAAGTACCCGCCGAATTGCTGGCCCTGCTGAAAGTCGGCGGACGGCTGAGCGCCATCGTCGGCGAAGAACCCATGATGCGCTCCACCTTGATCACGCGCACCGGCGAGCAGGCTTTCGGCACCACCGAACCTTGGGACACCGTGGCCCCGCGCTTGCTGAATTTCCCTGAGCCGTCGAAGTTCAGCTTCTGAACTTCTGCTTCGTTCTTACTTAAAGGAAACCATGATCCCGCAAGTTTCTCCAAGCCAGTTTTCCAGTTGGGTAGGCAGCGTCGCAGCCACCGCCAGCACGCCCTTGACACCGGTGCTGCTCGACGTGCGCGAGCCTTGGGAAGTGCAAACCGCCTGCGTCAGCGAAGACGGCTTCAAGCTGCTGACCATTCCCATGCGCGACGTTCCAGCAAGGCTGGCTGAGTTGAACCCAGAGCAGCCCGTCGCCTGCCTGTGCCACCACGGCATGCGCAGTCTGCAAGTCGCCAACTTCCTGGTGCAAAACGGTTTCGCCGAGGTCGTTAACCTGCAAGGCGGGATCGACGCTTGGACACATGAAGTCGACCCATCGGTGCCACGCTACTGATTTTTTATCTCGGCTATTTTGCCCACTGGCGTTTCCTTTTCAGATCCATCATGCGAACCATAAAAATACGCGTTCCTTCGTTGCTGACCTTGGCCGTGGCCAGTCTCTGGGCGACTGGCTCACCGCTGGCGCAAGCGCAGAATTTGGTTGATTTGTACGAGTCGGCGCGCGCCTTTGACGCAGGCTACTTGTCGGCCCGCTTGCAGTACGACGCCAATCTGGCGCGTGCAGATCAAGCACTAGCGACTATTTTGCCAACGGCGGGTTTGGCTGCCGGTGCAACGCGGACAGACTTCCAAACCACCGCATCAACGCAGCTCAGCCGCCCGTTCAACGCTGAAACAGCCACACTCAGCGCATCGCAACCGCTGTACCGCCCCGGCAACTGGGCCACTTACGAGCAGGGCAAAAAGCAGGTCTACTTGGCACGCGCGCAACTCGACACGGCCGAACAAGACCTGATCGTGCGCACCAGCCAAGCCTACTTCGACGTGCTGGCCTCGCAAGACAGCCTGACCTTTGTCAAAGCGCAAAAAACCGCTGTGGCCGAGCAATTGGCCTCTGCTCAACGCAACTTTGAAGTCGGCACGGCGACCATCACGGACTCGCGCGAAGCACAGGCTCGCTACGACCTGGTGCTGGCGCAAGAGATTGCCGCCGAGAACGATTTGCGCGTGAAAAAATTAGCACTGGACCAACTGGTAGGCAAGGCAGAAACACAGCCGCGCGGCTTGGCAGCCCCCTTGGTCTTGCCGACGGTCGTGCCGGTCGACGTCAACGCTTGGGTCTTGCAGTCTGAAACCGTCCACCCCGGCATCCGCTTGGCGCAAAGCAACGTCGACATTGCCCGGCTTGAAGTCGACAAAGCTGAAGCCGGCCACAAGCCCACGCTTGACTTGGTCGCCAGCTACGGCGGCAACCGAAATCCAAGCGGGACATTCACCGCCCCAAACGGCTCGCGTAGCACCAGCGCCGTCGTTGGCCTGAATTTCAACCTGCCGCTGTTCGCCGGCTTTGCGACGCAAAACCGCGTGCGTGAAACCTTGTCCTTGAGCGACAAAGCCCGCACCGACCTAGAGGGTGCCCGCCGCACCGTCGCGCTGAGCACGCGCACTGCCTTTTTTGGTTTGGTCTCGGGCCAAGGACAAGTCAAGGCGCTAGAAGCCGCCGAGCTCTCCAGCCAAAGCGCGCTAGACGCCAACAAACTGGGTTACCAAGTCGGTGTGCGCATCAACATCGACGTGCTAAATTCA
>JABMMH010000301.1 GCA_013205645.1 Polaromonas sp.
ACCCCCATCGGTCACCAGAACAACACCTTGATTCTGGGGCCCGGTGGTTTCCGGTTTACCGACTACTGGCGCTTGGGCCTTCCGTTGGAACTGCTTGTTGTCGTCGTCAGTGTTCCGCTGCTGCTGTGGGTCTGGCCGCTTTGATTGCGCCGAGATAACGCTAGTCGAGTGTTGATGCGCACCGGGCTCAACGCAAAGATGGAGCCCAGTGCAAGCGGTCGTTTATTTACCAGTTTTCGGTTGGCGACCACCGCTCTTCACGCATTCATCCATCGTCTTGAATCCAGTGAAGTTGGTGGTTTGTTTGTAACTAGCGCTGGTCTGGTCGTGACAAATGCTGGTCTTTGATTTTTTGACGGCGGGCTCGCCATCAGCCATTTTTGCTGTGGCTGCAGCAGGAACCGCTGGCGTTGCTGCAGCAGGCTTCGCTGGTGCTGCTGGTGCTACTGGCCCGGTGGCTGGTGCCGCCGTCGGTGCCGTTTTAGGGGCCACGGTTGTTTGTGCAGATGCCACCCAACCAGCGCTTGCAAGCAGGGCAAAAATCAGAGTGTTCTTCAACATGAGTTTCTCCAAAAGCATGGCAAAAAGGCCACGTTGATTTAACGCCGTCAGAGCAACTTGGTTGACGTGTGCTTTGGGGGCTCATCAGGACTGAGCCGGTCAACTTAAGATAGCCAGTCAAATCAAAACCCGGTGGATTTCTATGAACGACAAAATTTCTCAGCTGATGGCCAAAATGGCCGAGGTAGAGGACGAGCTTCGCACCGCCCTTCAGGAACAAGAAACCAAGATGTTCTTTGAGATCAAAGGCAAGCGGGTGGAGTTTAAAAGCACCGTCAGGGCCGCGCACAAAAACCTGAAAACCAATTTTTTCCGCTGGCTGGTGACCAACCGGCCGCAGAACCTGATCACCGGGCCTGTCATCTACGCCATGATTTTTCCGCTGATGATGCTCGACTTGTGCGTCAGTTTTTACCAGTGGATCTGCTTTCCCGTTTACGGGGTGGCGAAAGTCAAGCGCGCCGACTACATCGTGTTTGACCGGCACCAATTGCACTATCTCAACTTCATTGAAAAATTTCACTGCACGTACTGTGAATACGGCAATGGGTTGATGAGCTACATGGCGGAAATTCTGGCGCGCACAGAAGAGTATTTTTGCCCCATCAAACACGCGCACAAGGTCTTGGGGACCCACACACGCTATAAGCGTTTTTTGAGCTATGGCGACGCTGCCGACTATGCCGTCAAGTTGGAGGCCTACCGCGTCGGCCTCGGGGAAAATCGCCCCGCTAAGGACGCCTGATCGGCGCAAGCGCAAAGACTTTAGACGTCGCCTCCGGGTATAGAAGAAGGTGCGTGCACAGATGAACTTAGCAATTCATAATGAACTCTGAAAAATTCAAACAGGATGACATTTTGATCAAGTTCTACTACAACACCGCACCGAACCCCGCCAAAGTGGCCTTGTTTTTGGAGGAGTCCGGTCTGGCGTATGAGATCGTGCCGGTCGACACTCGCAAGGGCGAGCAGCACACGGCTGATTACACGGCCATCAACCCAAATGCCAAGGTGCCCGCGATTGATGACGACGGTGTTGTCGTCTTCGACAGCAACGCGATCTTGTTGTACCTCGCAGAAAAGACCGGTAAGTTCCTGCCAACAGACAGCCTGCAAGCGCGTGGGCAGATGTACTCATGGCTGATGTTCATCGCCACGGGTGTTGGCCCGTACTCTGGGCAAGCGGTGCATTTTCGCCACTTCGCGCCAGAGCCAAAGACTTACGCGTTGAACCGCTATGACTTTGAAGCGTGGCGTCATTGGGGCATCTTGGATGCGCACCTCGCCAACCATCGCTTCATGCTGGGTGACGAATACACCATCGTTGACATGGCTTTTTGGGGCTGGGCCAGAGCGGTTCCCTTTGTGTTGGGCGCGGACGCGTGGGACAAACTGCCCAACGTCAAACGTCTGCTCGATGACCTCAATGCCCGCCCGGCCGCCCAGCGCGCGGATGCCTTGAAGACCCAATATGCCTTTAAAGCAGACATGGATGACAGCGCCCGAAACGCTTTATTTCCGCAAAATGCACGTTTGCAAACCGCGGATCTGAAATAAACGCATGGCCGATTCAAACACCTACACCCCGCCCAAAGTCTGGACCTTTGACAGTGAAAACGGCGGGCAGTTTGCCAACATCAACCGGCCGGTTTCGGGACCTACGCATGAGCAGGTTCTGCCACGTGGCAAACACCCGTTTCAGCTGTATTCACTGGCCACACCCAATGGGGTCAAGGTCACCGTGATGCTGGAAGAGTTGCTGGCGCTCGGCTTCAGCGCCGCTGAATACGATGCTTGGCTAATTCGCATCAACAAAGGTGATCAGTTCGGCAGCGGCTTTGCCGAGGTCAACCCCAATTCCAAAATTCCGGCGCTGATGGATTACAGTGGCTCGAAGCCGGTCAGGGTTTTTGAGTCTGGCTCGATTCTGATGTACTTGGCAGAGAAGTTTGGCGTCTTGTTGCCGACTGAACCAGCCGCCCGCGCGGAGTGCTTGTCTTGGCTGTTTTGGCAGATGGGCAGTGCGCCGTATCTGGGTGGTGGCTTTGGGCATTTCTACGCCTACGCACCAACAAAAATGGAATACCCGATCAACCGTTTTGCGATGGAAGTCAAACGCGAGTTAGACGTGCTCGACAAACGACTCGCTGAAAGTCGCTATGTTGGCGGTGACGACTACACCATTGCCGACATCGCCATCTGGCCTTGGTACGGCGGTCTGGTCTTGGGGGAGTTGTACGACGCTGCAGAATTTTTGTCGGTGCACGAGTACACGCATGTGCTTCGCTGGGCGAACGACATTGCCAAGCGTCCTGCCGTGATCCGCGGCCGGATGGTCAATCGGGCGATGGGTCCATTGGCGTCGCAGCTGCATGAGCGACACGACGCAACGGACTTTGCCACGCAAACGCAAGACAAACTGGCGCCCGCCTCAGAGTGAGGCTTGGCATTCGTTCAGCAGCAAGGCGTTGACCTCGTCAGCGCGTTCAAACTGAACCCAGTGCCCCGCGCCTTTGACGACATGAGCGCGGCCATTGGGCAAGCTGACGGCCAAGGCGCTGGCGATCACTTCAGGATCAGCCGTCACGTCGTGCTCACCCCAGACCAATAAGCTGGGCCCAGGGCGCTGCAACAGTGCCTCTTGCAAGCCACCACCCTGGGAGATTTCTTTGCTCCGAAAGCGTGTGCGCAGACACGCATCGGTGTGAATCTGCACGGCCAACGGATCAATCTTTTCCGCCGCTGTGTGCAGCATGTGCATGGACAAGTTGTGGCGCATGACGTCGTCTAACGCCGCTGGATCAGCGGACTGCGCTGCCGCTTTCCAGCTGCGTAATTCGCCGCGCGGACGGCGGCGACTTTGGTGGCCTCCCGGTCCGAACAAGACCAAGCGGCGTACCTGTGGACGCTGCGCAACAAGGTGAGCCGCCACCAAGCCGCCAAACGAAAAACCGACCAAGTCAATTGGCGTGTCCACGCCCACCAGTTGGTTCAGTGTGGCTATCGTCGGCGCTACCAGTGAAGCCAAACCGCCATCGTGCAAGGGCTCGTCAGAGTCGCCATAGCCCGGCAGATCAGGCACCCAGACGGTGTGGTGTGCTGCCAAGGCTTCGATATTACGAACCCAATGCAACCAGCTGCCATGCCCGCCATGCAGCAGGACAAGTGGCGGTCCACCACCAAAACCACGCCAGCAAATTCGACGCCCTTCGTGCGCGACGAACTCGCCTCTGGCTTGGCTGGTCAAGCGCGTGATTAATGACTGTGGCAACGCGTTGTCAGGGGGCATAGCGGCCTCAACCTTGTCCGGAAAGAACCACCACGCCGTCGGCGGCACGGACGCCTTGACCTGCGTGCAGCACAAAGATCGGGTTGATTTCCGCTTCAAGCAAGCGCTCACCCAGCTGAGCGGCCATTTGCGAGAAGGCGACGATGCTTGAGAGCAGCGCTTCAACATCGGCCTTGGGGCGGCCTCGAAATCCATCCAGCAAGGGCCAGGTTTTGAGCTCGTGAACCATCTCCAGCGCTTCTTCGCGGCTCAGGCCCCCTTGGGCGGGCAGCAGGCGTAGCGTGGTGTCTTTGAAAAGCTCAGCGGTGATGCCGCCCATGCCCAGCAAAATAGCGGTACCGAGTGGGTCTCGGTGCATGCCCAAAATCAATTCAGTGCCGCCTGAAACCATCTCTTGCACCAAGAAACGTTTGGGCTCGATGTTCGCTTTGGCTTGCACTTCGGCGGTCATTGCCGCCAGCCGCGCGCCGATGTTCTCGGCGGTGAGGTTGATCGCCACGCCGCCGACATCACTCTTGTGGGTGATCTCGCTGCAGAGAATTTTCAACACCACGCGGCCACCCAAGGCCGCAGCGGCCGATTCAGCTTCGGCGGCCGTGGTGACCACGGTTTCACGCGCGCATGGCAGGCCGAAGCGGGCGAACAATTGCTTCGCTTGGGCTTCGTCCAGTGCGCCCGCCCGGAAGTCATCAATCGACACTGTCGCGCTGGCCATCGATGGCGTTGGTGGTGCTTTCCAGCGCGCGGTTTGCAGCATGCCAGCCAAGGCCACCGTGCAGCTTTCAGCCGCCGCAAAGGCGGGAACACCGCGTTGCGTCAAGAGGGCTGCAACGTCGGGTGCGTGTGGGCTGACGAAGGCGATGACAGGTTTGTCGCTGCCTGGCAGGCAATCTTGTATGGCGCCAGCCATCAGCTCTGGCATGGCCAAGCTGGATGAACCGACGATGATGGTGAGTGCGTCGTAGCTCGGGCTGTCCAGCAGGGCGCGAATGGCCCCGCGCAACAACTCGGGTTGCAAGCCGGCCAGCGTCACGTCAATGGGGTTTCGGTCCAGCGCGGCATGGTCGCCTGTTTGCAGCGCACGCAAGCGGGCAGCGGTCTCGGCGTCAGGCGCTGGCGTTTCAAAACCGGAGACACCGAGACTGTCCGACACCAAAGTACCAGCGCCGCCGGTGGACGTCAAAATGGCGACGCGGTTGCCGCGCAGCACACGCCCGGTCGACAACGCCACGGGGATGTCCAGCAAGTCGCTGAAGGCCTGCGCCCGGATCACGCCAACTTGCTTAAACAGCGCGTCATACATCCGGTCTGCGCCTGCTAGCGCGCCGGTGTGTGAGACCGCCGCCTGCGCACCCGCTTCAGAGCGGCCAATTTTGAACGCGACGACCGGCTTGCCGGCACGCGCCGCCTTGAGTGCAGCCGCCCGAAATTTCTCTGGATTGCGCACGCTTTCGACATACAGCGCAATCACCTTGGTGGCCGGATCATCGGCCAGGTAGTCGACAAAGTCAGCCAACTCCAGATCGACCTCGTTGCTGGTAGAAATCAGCTTAGAGAGCCCAATGCCACGCGCTGCAGCCCGCGAGAGCAGGGCGCCCAAGATGCCGCCGCTTTGCGAGACCACGCCCATCGAGCCGACTGGGAAGTGCGCCATTTCCAGCGCGCCACTGGCCGACAAAACGATGTTGTCGGTCAAGTTCACCAAGCCGATGGTGTTGGGGCCGAGGATGCGCATGCTGCCTGCAGCTTCCATCAGCTGAGCCTGACGGCGCGCGCCCGCTTCGCCGGTTTCGGTGTAGCCGCTGGCCAGCACGATGGCGGCATCCGTTCCGCGTTCTGCCAGTTCGCGCACGGCGATGTGGGCTCGCTCTGCACCGAGCAAAACGATGGCCACGTCGGGCACGGCCGGCAGCGATGCAATGTCTGGATAGCAGCGCAGGCCGTCGATGTTGTCGACGCGCGGGTTCACCGGGTAAATCTCGCCGGTGAAGCCATGCTTGCGAAGATAGGCCACTGGTCGGCCCGCCGTCTTGCTGGCATCCGCTGAAGCGCCGATGACGGCCACACTGCGCGGTTGGAGAAGGCGTGAAATGGCGTTCATGGTTTTACTTTTTGCCTGCCGTCGTGCTGGCTGTCTTGCTCAGGAAAGCCATGACCGATTCACGGTGCTCTGTGCTGGTGTAGCAAATGCCCTGCGCCTGGCTGCCTTGGGCGAAGACTTGTTGAGCCGACATCTCGAAGGTCTGGTTCAAAATGGTTTTACCCAAGGCCAGTGCGGTGGCCGAGCCTTGGCTCAACTCGGTGGCCCATTTCTGCGCATCGGTTACCAGCGTTTCGGCGCTCACTTGGCGGTCTGCAATGCCCAGCCTCAAAGCTTCTTCAGCCTCGACCTTGCGGCCCGTGAAGATCAGTTCTTTGGCTTTGGACAAGCCGACGCGACGCGGTAAAAAATACATGCCGCCGCCATCTGGAATGATGCCGCGATGGATGTAAGACCAAGTGAAGCTGGCGGCATCGCTGGCGATGATGAAATCGCAGGCCAGCGCGGTGTCTGCGCCCAGACCGGAGGCCGCGCCGTTGACCGCTGCGATGGTCGGCTTGGGCATCGTGTGCAACAAAGATTGCGTGTGGTGCACACGTTGCTGCCGATGCCAACCGTTGAAGGCGATGTCACCGGTCGGTGCGTTCATGCGACGCTCCATGCCAGCGACGTCGCCGCCCGCGCAAAAGCCTTTGCCGTTGCCGGTGAGCACCAAGGCGCGGATGGCTTTGTCGCTTGCGACATGCTCCAGCGCCGTGATGAACTCGGTGCGCATGTCGTCGCTCATGGCGTTGCGTTTGTCCGGGCGGTTCAAGTAAATCGTGGCGATGCCAGCGTGAACCTGCAGGTCGATCAAGGAGGTGCTCATGTCAGGGGCCTGGTTCAAAAGTCAATGGGGGTGGGTGTTCGTCGGCACAGATCAAGGATCAATCGGCGGTGATGTTGGCAGCCTTGACCACCTTGCGCCAGCGCGCTTCTTCGCCCTTGGCGTAGCGGTCAAACTCTTCGGGTGTGCCCGCGCTGATGACCAAGCCTTCGCTCTCGACCCGCTTTTTGAAGGCATCCGATTGAACTGCCTTCTTGGCCGCTGAATTCAAGCGGGCAATGACGGCCGGCGGTGTGCCCGCAGGCACATACAGTCCGTACCAGCTGTCGGCCACGTACCCAGGCACGCCGCTTTCGGCGACCGTGGGCACCTTGGCCAAGCTCAGCGCTGGGGAGCGATCAGCCGTGGTCACGGCGAGCGCCCGCAGCGTTCCGTTTTCAACGAACGAACCTACCGCTGCAGCGGTTGCAAACATGATGTCCACGTGGCCGCCCAACAAGTCACTCAGGGCCGGTCCCGCGCCCCGGTAAGGGATGTGGGTGATGCTCGTGTTCGTCAGGTTTTTGAACAACTCACCCGCCAGATGCGCAGAGGTTCCTGAGCCTTGCGATGCAAATGACAATTTGCCAGGCTTGGCCTTGGCTGCCGCAATGATGTCCTTCACAGACTTGAAAGGGCTGTCAGCTCTGACGACCAAGACATTGGGCGAGCGTCCCACCAGCATCACGGGCGCAAAGGCTTCTTCGTGGACATAGGGCAGCTTCGCCTGAATCGTTGGGTTCACTACATGCGCCACGGTAGCCATGACCAAGGTGTAGCCATCGGGGGCGCTCTTGGCGACAGCGTCGGTACCAATGATGGTGGCGCCGCCGGGTTTGTTGTCAATGATGACGGGTTGCCCGAGGTCTTGCGCCATGGCCACGCCCATGGTTCGGGCGATCATGTCGGTGCCGCCGCCTGGCGCAAAAGGCACGACGATGCGCACCGGCTTGTCGGGAAATGCCGCCAGTGCCGGCAGGGCCATCAGCCCGTTGAGGGCCATCGCGATGGCCAGGGTCCTGGCGCATTGGCACCATGAAGTCGAAAGGATTTTTGGCATGATTTGTCTCCTGTTGCTGGTTTTTTTCTGCCTCGAAAGTGTAGGTTCCGAGCGCTGTGGGCGATAGAGCCCAGTTCCAACAGGTGGAAAATCTTCTAGGGACGGCCTCAAGCCAAGAGTGCCAAGGTAAGCAAGGACAGCACGGTCGAATAGCCAATGGCCAGTGCAATCGTGTCGACCTTGATCTTGTATTGCAACGCCAGCACAAAAGGCATCGCACCGCAGGGGCCTGCGGCCACCAGCAGCGCGGTGTTGGTCCAGGCTGGGTTGGCAAGCGTTGCCGCGCCGCTGAACAGCAGCCAAGCCAGCAGCGGGTGGGCGATGACTTTCACGCCGACGATCGACAGCGCCGTCTTGTCCACGCCGCGGCTCGCAGTTAGCGCCAAAATAATACCCAGTGCAAACAGCGCGATGGGTGACGCCGCCGCGCCAACAAAACGGACAAAGGTGTAGATGCCGTCATGCAGCGCGAAACCCAGCAGATTGACCAGCAAGCCCGCCGCAATGGCTTGCAGCAGCGGGTGTTTGACCAGCAGCGTGAGCACCTTGCGGCCCGAATGCCCGCCGGGTGCGCTGAGCTCCAGCGCCACGATGGTGAGCGCAAAAATCAGCACGGTGTCGACCACGATGATGGCTGCAATCGGCGCACTGGCGGCATCGCCGTACAAGACGCGCGCCATGGGCAGCACAAAGAAGACATGGTTGACGAAGCAGGCCGTCATGCCGAGCAGCAGTGACTCGCGCCACTCGCGACGAAACGCATAGCGAGCCAGTGCGGTACCGGCGGCATAGACCGTCATTTCGGAGGCGAAATACAGCGTCAACACCTGCCACTCGAACTCCGCCAAGCGTGCGCTGATGATGAGTGAAAACAGCAGCGCCGGGGCGCCGATGAAAAACACAAAGCGGTTCAAAACGCTGGCGGCGCTGGCGTCAAAAATGCCACGCCGCGCGAACAGCATGCCAAAACCCAGCACCGCAAAAATCGGCAGAACGGGATTGAG